>NZ_CAXTHO010000146.1:0-6718 GCF_964244015.1 uncultured Amnibacterium sp.
CGGTGGCGCTGCGGGACCTCGTGCTCGCGGCCGCCGGTCCGGGGGCGGTGCTGCAGGACGGCGGTGTGCGCACGGCGCACGGGTTCATGCCGCTCGGGGCATACGCGCCCCTGGCGACCACCGGCTCGGCGGACGGGACCCCCCGCGGGCTCGCGTTCAATGTGCACGCGTTCCGCGTCGCGGTGCACAGCGGCACCGGGGAGGTCCGGATCCTGAAGTCGGTGCAGGGCGTCGACGCCGGCACCGTGCTGAACCCCGAGCAGCTGCGCGGGCAGGTGGAGGGCGGCACCGCGCAGGCGATCGGGTCGGCGCTGTACGAGGAGGTGAAGGTCGTCGAGGGGCAGGTGCTGAACCGGACGTTCCGGAACTACCACATCCCGCAGATGGCCGACGTGCCGCCGACGGAGGTCCGCTTCGCCGCGACCTACGACGACCTCGGGCCGTTCGGCGCGAAGTCCATGAGCGAGGCGCCGTACAACCCGGTCGCACCGGCGCTCGCGAACGCGATCCGCGACGCGATCGGGGTCCGCCCGTACGAGCTGCCGATGTCCCGTGACCGCATCTGGCGCCTCCTGCAGTGAGTGGCCCGAGAATGGAGGGGATGAGTTCCGCTCCCCGACGCTTCGCAGCGCTGCGCAACCGCAGCTGCGCGACCTACCTGACCGGTGCGGCGCTGATGATGATGGCCGACAACGTCGAGCACGTCATCACCTACTGGGTGCTGTGGCAGAAGTTCCACTCCCCCGCCCTCGCCGGCTTCGAGGTGATCAGCCACTGGCTGCCCTTCCTGCTGCTGTCCGTGCCGTTCGGGCAGCTCGCCGACCGGTACGACTGCCGGCGCATCATCCAGGTCGGCGCGGTGCTGTTCGCCCTCGTCTCGATCGCATGGGGCGTGCTGTTCGCCACCGACTCCGTGACGATCGGTGCGGCCTGCGTGCTGCTGGTCCTGCACGGCACGGCCGGCGCCCTGTGGGGCCCGGCGGAGCAGCTGATGCTGCACGACTTCGTCGAGCCCGCCGAGCTGCCGAGCGCGGTGCGGCTGAATGCGACGTTCCGCAGCCTCGGCATCCTGTTCGGGCCGGTCGTCGGCGCGCTGCTGCTGTTCGGGCTCGGCGCCGAGCTCGGCATCCTGGTCAACGCGCTCTTCTACGCGCCGATCGTCGTGTTCCTGTTCATCACCCCGTTCACCGGCCACTCCCGGGATGTGGGCGTGCGGCGGGCGCCGCCCGGGCTGCGGGAGACCCTCCGCACCTTCCGGCTCGTGCGGACCGACCGCACGCTGCTGTCGATGCTCGTGCTCGCCGGTCTCGGCTCGTTCTTCATCGGCGCCTCGCTGCAGACCACCATGCCGGCGTTCGCCGACCGCCTCGGCGCCAGCGACGCGAGCGGCCTCGCCTACGGCGCACTGCTATTCGCGACCGGTGCGGGAGGGGTGGTCGGCGGCGTGCTGCTGGAGGCGACGAACCGCATCCCGACCACCGTCGGCTCGGCCGTCGCCAGCACGCTCGCCTACGGCGGCTCGATCCTGGTCTTCGCGCTCACCGGCTGGTACTGGCTGGCGCTGATCCTGCTGTTCGTCGCCGGGATGGCCAACCTGGCGTCGATGTCGATCTCGCAGACCGTCGTGCAGCTGCTCGCGCCGCCCGCCGAGCGGGGTCGCGTCGTCGGCCTCTACGGCATCTCGGCCAACGGGCTGCGCATGGGCAGCGGCGTCACCGTCGGGCTGTTCGGGCAGCTGGTCGGCGTCGCGCCGGCGCTCGCCTGGAGCTCGGGCGTCCTGATCGCCGGCACGCTCGTGGCCGGCGGCATCGCCGAGCGCGGCCGCCGACGCCTCACGCGCTGAGCGGGAGTCAGAGGGTGACGGTTCCGGCGATCACCGTCGTCGTGGCGCCCGCGATCCAGATGCCGTCGGGCCGCCCGCTGACGCGGACGAAGCCGTTCGCGCCGACCCGGACGCCCTGCCGCACGGTGTAGCCGCCCGCGGCGCGCCCGCTGCCGAGGAACCAGGTCGCGATCCCGGCGTTCAGGCTGCCCGTCACCGGGTCCTCGTCGACGCCCAGATCGGGGACGAAGGCGCGGACCTCGAAGTCGGCCGGGCCACCGGCCGGATGCGGGCCGACGACGCCCGTCGGGAACCGCATCGCAGCCAGATCCGGATCGACGGCGAGCACCGCCTCCGCGTCCCGCAGCACCGCGACGACCCAGCCCGGCCCGTTGTCGACCCACTCCGCAGCGAGGACCTCCCCCGCACCGATCCCGAGCCCGGCTGCGATCTGCGCCACCTCGTCGTCCATCGCCGGCCCGGACCGGAGGAGCGGGGGTGCTGCGAACGACCAGCCGTCACCCGCCCGCTGCAGCTCGATCAGCCCCACGCCGCACTCCTGCACCAGCCGATCGGCGGACGATCCGGTGTGCTCGGCCCACGCGTGCGCGGACCCGAGGGTCGGGTGCCCGGCGAAGGGCAGCTCCGACGCCGGCGTGAAGATCCGGAGGCGGTAGTCGGCGGCCGGGTCCTCCGGCGGCAGCACGAACGTCGTCTCGGAGAGGTTCGTCCATCGCGCGAAGGCGCCCATCGCATCGTCGTCGAGGCCCTCGGCATCGAGGACGACGGCGACGGGGTTCCCTCCGAGCGCCGATCCGGGGAAGACGTCGACCTGCCTGAACGCGCGCACGGCCTCAGTCTCCCGGCTCGTCCGCGGATCAGGAGATCGTGCCCATACCGCTGAGCGCTCGGAGACGGGGTGTCGTCGAATTCCTCCGGATCCGCGAACGGGACTCAGAGGGCGCGGGCGCCGTCCGAGGGGCTGACCGTGAAGGGCACCGGTTCGTGCCAGCCGCGGTCGGCGAACACGCGGAGGACCCGGGCGGCGAGCGCCTCCGCCTCACCGGCGGGCAGGAGGGCGATGGCGCAACCGCCGAAGCCGCCGCCGGTCATGCGCGCGCCGATCGCGCCGGCCGCCTGCGCGGTCTCCACGACGACGTCGAGCTGCGGTACGGAGATCTCGAAATCGTCGCGCATCGAGACGTGGCTCGCGTCCATCAGCCGTCCGAACCGGTTCAGGTCGCCCGCCTTCAGCGCGGCGACGCTCTGCAGCACCCGGGCGTCCTCCGTCACGACGTGCTTCACCCGTCGATACGTCACGTCGTCGAGCAGCTGCTCGGCGCGCGGGAGGTCGTCGACCGTCAGGTCCCGCAGGGCCCCGACGCCGAGCGCCGCGGCGCCGCGCTCGCAGGCTTCGCGGCGGTCGCGGTACCCGCCGGTCGCGTGCTGGTGCTCGACCTTCGTGTCGATCACGAGCAGCACCAGGCCCGCGGCGTCGAAACCGAGCGGCACCTGCTCGACCGCGAGGCTGCGGCAGTCGAGGAACACCGCCGCGTCGCGCTCGCCGAACACGCTCGCGGACTGATCCATGATCCCGGTCGGCGCTCCGACGGCGATGTTCTCGGCCCGCTGGCCGATCCTGGCGAGCTCCGCCCGGTCGAGCCCGAGGCCCCACACGTCGTTCACCGCGACCGCGACCGCCATCTCGATCGCCGCGGACGACGACAGCCCGGCCCCGACGGGGACGTCGGAGTCGACGGCGAGGTCGAACCCGCGGCGCCGCGCGTCGGGGTGGCGCTCGCCGATCGCCCACGCGACCCCGAGCGGGTAGGCCGACCAGCCGGAGAACTGGCGCCGGTCCACCGCGGTGAGGTCGGACTCGACGACGCGGTCGTCGAAGGTCGAGATCAGCCGGATCCGGTCGTCGTCCCGCGGGCTGAGCGCGACTGTCGTCGCGCGGTCGATCGCGAACGGCAGCACGAACCCGTCGTTGTAGTCGGTGTGCTCGCCGATCAGGTTCACCCGCCCGGGTGCGCGCCAGAAGCCTCCCGGGTCGGCGTCGTACGCGGCCTGGAACAGCCCGGCGACGGTCTCGGTGCCGGCGGTCACAGCG
Organism: uncultured Amnibacterium sp.; assembly: GCF_964244015.1. Lineage (NCBI taxonomy): Bacteria > Bacillati > Actinomycetota > Actinomycetes > Micrococcales > Microbacteriaceae > Amnibacterium > uncultured Amnibacterium sp. The sequence continues at coordinate 3,936 of NZ_CAXTHO010000146.1, forward strand.
GACGCTCCGCATCCGCCTTCGCGAGCGCGGTGCGGAGGTGCCCGGCGGTCTGCTCGGGTACGAGGTCGCCGATCCAGGCCCCCATGGCCGCCTCGCTGCCGGCCAGGAACTTCAGCCGGTCGGGTCCGCGGCGCGGCGAGGTGATCTGCAGGTTCAGCCGCACCCGGTCGCGGTCCGTCGAGACGGGCGCCTGGTGCCACGCCGCGATGTAGGGGGTGGGGGTGTCGTAGAGCGCATCGAGCGCCCGGAGCAGCCGGAGGTAGACGGTCGCGAGCTCGTCCTTCTCCGCCTCGGTCAGCTCGGTGAAGTCCGCGACGTGGTGGTTCGGGAGCAGGTGCAGCTCCACGGGCCACCGCGCCGCGAACGGCACGAACACTGTGAACGTTTCGCTCTGCAGAACGACGCGCTCGGAACCCTGCTCGAACGCCAGCAGATCGGCGAACAGGTCGCCGTCGTAGGCGTCGATCTGGCGCAGCAGGGACTGCGTCCTCGGAGTCACATACGGGTACGCATAGATCTGCCCGTGCGGGTGATGGAGGGTGACCCCGATCGCCTCGCCCCGGTTCTCGAACGGGAACACCTGCTCGACCCCGCGCAGCGCCGAGAGCGCGCCGGTGCGCTGCGCCCACGCCTCCACCACGGTCCTCGCCCGGTTCGGCGTCAGGTCCGCGAACGACCCGTACGTGCCCGGATCGAAGCAGACCACCTCGGTGCGGCCGACGGAGGTCCGGGTGCGGCCGACCGCGAGCGCCGTCAGGTCGTCGAGTCCCTCGGGCGCGTTCTCGGCGTCGCCGAGCGCCGGGCCGAAGGACGGCGACCGGTTCTCGAAGACGGCGACGTCGTACAGCGACGGCACCTCGGACGGGTTCGCCTCCGACTGCGGCGCGAGCGGATCGAACTCCGCAGGCGGCAGAAAGGCACGGTTCTGCCGCGCCGCAGCGATCGAGACCCAGTCCCCCGTCAGCAGATCGAGCCGCATCGTCGCCGTCGGCGGCCTCGGGTCGAGGTGCCGCGGGTCCGCGCGGCGCTCGGCGGGCAGCGCCGACCCCGCGTCGTCGAAGTAGATCAGCTCCCGGCCGTCGGCCATTCGCGTCGGCCGAACCACGATGTCGGACATGCTGCCTCCCCGGCCTCGGCGCAGAGGCCTCCGAGAGCCTATCGAGGCGCGTCAGGCCGCAGCGAGGCGGGCGCGCAGCCCCGACCGGACCGCCGGCCACTCGTCGCGGACGATCGAGAACACGACCGTGTCGCGCAGCGAGCCGTCCCGCATCACCTGGTGGTTGCGCAGCACGCCGTCCTGCTTCGCACCGAGGGCCGCGATCGCGCGACGGGACCGCCGATTGTGCCAGTGCGTGCGGAACTCGACGGCGATGCAGTCCAGCTCGTCGAACGCCCTGGTGAGCTGCAGCAGCTTCGCCTCCGGATTCACCTTCGTGCGCTGCGCGGAGGCGGCGAGCCACGTCGCGCCGATCTCGACGCGCCGGTTCTCCGGGTCGACGCTCCAATACGTCGTCATGCCGACCGGGGTGCCGTCGGGCAGGCAGGTGGCCCACGGCACGACGCGACCGGCCGCGTGGGCGGCGAGGCGGCGCTCGATCTCGGCCGGGAGGTCGTCGGGTGCGGGGATCCATGTCGTCCACGTCCGCCAGACCTCGCCGTCCGCCGCTGCGCGCGCCAGCCCGGCCGCATGCTGCGGTCCGAGCGGCTCGAGGCGGACGTGGTCGCCCACGAGCAGGGCGGGGTCGAGCATCGCGCCGGTCACCGCGCCATCGAACCGCATCGCGGCGACCGGCGTGCAGCACCTGCGGCGGTCAGGCGCGTCGACGCCCCGTGACCGCGCCGTAGATCAGCAGCGCGATGATCGCTCCGATGATGGAGCCGATGATGCCGGAGGGCTGCAGCAAGCCGTCCTGCGCGTCGGAGTGGAAGATCAGGAAGCCGAGGAAGCCTCCGACGAACGAGCCGACGATGCCGAGCAGGATCGTCGCGACGATCCCCATGCTCTGGCGGCCGGGAACGACCGCGCGGGCGATGAAGCCGGCGATCAGGCCGACGACGATGACGGTGATGAGGGTGCCGAGAGCGCCCATTGCTGCCTCCTGTGCTGCGCGCCGGTCCGGCGCACGATCGACGCCCGCTTCCCGGGCTGACAACAGTCGACCAGTCACGGAAGGGCGATGGCACACCCCTAGGGGTGTACTTTCCTGGGGATGAGCACCGTGCTGGCGGAACCGATCACGGTGGCGCTCGTCGACGACTACGACGTCGTGCTCATCGGGCTCGCGCACCTGTTCGACGACCACCGCGACCGCGTCGTCGTCGCGGAGATCGATGCGAACGCCGCGCTCCACGATCGGATCGACGTGGTGCTGTACGACTCGTTCGCGCAGCCGGAGTCGGATCACGACGAGGTGGCGGCTCTCCTGCGCAGCGAGAAGGCCGGCTGCGTCGCGATCTACACCTGGAACTTCCGGCCGGAGCTGATCGACGCCGCGCTGCGGCTGGGCGCGAGGGGCTACCTGTCGAAGGCGATGTCCGCGGGCGAGCTGGTGTCGGCGCTGGAGCGGATCCGCGACGGCGAGGTGGTGGTCACGGAGGTGACCGGCCGGGTCGTCAGCGCCCAGGGGCTCGACTGGCCGGGTCGCGAGCACGGCCTCACCGATCGCGAGTCCGAGATCCTCGCGCTGATCACGCAGGGCAGGAGCAACGCCGACGTCGCGACGCTGACCTACCTGAGCCCGAACACGGTGAAGTCGTACATCCGCTCGATCTACCGCAAGATC
>NZ_CAXTHO010000147.1:0-6453 GCF_964244015.1 uncultured Amnibacterium sp.
TCCGTGCGGTTCGACAGCCGCTGCGCTCCCCACCGGGGCTGCTGCTGCGATTCCGAGGGACGGAGCCCCTCCTCCCACACGGCCTGGAGCGCGACACCGCCGCCGCCGATCGCGCTCGCATAGGCCTCCGCCCGCTCGATCGCATCACCCACCGCCTCGACCCGCAACGCCCGCTCCGCTGCTGCCCGGTGAGCGCGGGTGACCTCCCACACGACCTGATCGACCGAGACGCCAGGGACGGAGCCCGCCTCGAGGATCCACGTCGACAACGCTGCGAAGTCCTGGAAGCGCACCTGCACGCCCGCGGAGGCGAGCTGCAGCGTCCGCAGCGTCTGCGCCGCGCCCTCGTGCCGGTGCTCGGCCCGGACCCAGACCTGGGCACTGCCCCACCAGGTCGCGGCACCGGACTCGACCCACGCCGTCGCCTCCGCGATGAATCGCCCGTGCAGCATCGCCGCCTGCTGCACCGCCGTCGCGCGGTCCTCGTGCTCGAACTCGATCGACAGATGCACCGTGCCGCGCTCGGCCGGGAGGAATCGGGAGGCGATGCCGTGCACGGCGATCAGGACCATGCCGCGATTCTGCGCGCCTCGAGTGGCAGCGACGCGCTGAGCCGTTCTCAGTGACGCCGGGTCGCGTCGCGCTCCTGGCGGAGCATCCAGACCGCGTGCCGCACCGTCGCCTCCACGATCCAGACCGCAGCGCCGAGGTCCGCGTCGTGCAGCTCGGGCAGGCGTGCGACGGCGTGCGCGAGGGGTTCGGCGATGCGGATCCGCAGGCGGCGGTCCTCGAGGTCGAGCCCGCGCCACTGCGACTCCTCGAGGTACAGCGGCAGCAGGAGCAGCAGCGCGTCCGCCTGCATCACCCGGGCGGCCGGCCCGGTCGCGTCGAACTGCCGCTCCAGCGCGAGGAGCGCCAGCTCGGTCTCGGCCAGCACGAGCGCCGCGTGGTCCTCGACGCACGCGCGCAGATCCGCCTCCGCGCGCTCGAGGCGCTCGATCCGACGACCCTCCGCGTCACCGCGCTGATCCGCGAAGAACTGCGCGATCACCTCGTCGGACCTCGGTACGACCCGTCCCCCCACCATGCACCCGAGTCTCGCTCACGCCTCCGACGACGGCCGGAGGCTCATGGCGCTTCCACGGAACCGCCGTCGCCGGTCAGGCGTCCGGCTCCCCCGCTGCGGGCGCTACCGGGCGATCCGATCCTCCGTCACCGCGGTCACCACCCGGTCGAGCGCCTCCTGCGATGCGCCGACCGCCTCGAGCGCCAGGAGGGCCGCGCCGACCACCGGGCGCTCGGTCACCCAGGTCGGCACCGCGCGCGGGGCGCGGGCGGCCAGGCCGGCCAGCACGCCGGCGACGAGGCGCGGCTCGCGCGCGGCGAGGACGCTGCCGCCCAGCACCACGGGAAGCGCGGTGCCCTGCAGGTCGAGCCGCTGCAGGAGGACCTCGGCCAGCCGCACGATCTCCTCCGCCTGCCGGTCGACGACCGAGCAGGCGACCGTGTCACCCGCCTCCGCCTCCGCGAACAGGAGCGGCGTCAACTCGATGACCGCATCGCGGGAGACTCGCTCGAAGTGCACCGCCTCCACGGCCGCCCGCACCGATCCGAGCCCGAACGCGGCGTCGACGGCCTGCCGGAGGGAGGTCTCGGGGCCGCGGCCGTCCTCGGCGCGGATCGCGTGCCACAGCGCCGCCGCCCCGATGCTCGAGCCGCCGCCCCAGTCGCCCGAGATCGCTCCGAGCGCCGGGAATCGCGCAGTCGCACCGTCGGCCCGCACGCCGATCGCATTGATCCCGGTGCCGCACACCACCGCGACCGCGTCCTTCGCCGCCGTGCCCGCCCGCAGCAGGGCGAACAGGTCGTTCTCGGCGTGCAGGGGCGCGAGCGCCGACCACTCGGCCAGTCGGAGGGCGGCGGCCTCCAGCTCCTCCGGCAGGTCCAGGCCTGCGAGGTAGAGGTGCTGCGTCAGTACCGGGCGGTCCCCGATCGCCTCGAGCACCGCGGTGCGGAGGCGGTCGAGCTCGGCCCGCACGGCCGGCCAGCCGTTCACCTGCGGGTTCCCGCCACGGCCCCGCTCGCGCGCGACGACCTCGCCGTCGAGCCCGATCGCCAGCACGTCCGTCTTCGACCCGCCGCCGTCGATGGCGAGCACGACCGGCCCCGCGACAGTGCCGGTCGTCATGCCCAGGCCAGGTGCTGCGCGTTCGCGGCGAGCAGCAGGTCGGTGAGGCGCTCGGCGCGGTCGAAGTCGCGGACGAGCGGGTGCGACCACATCGCGTGCAGCACCCGGTCGCGGCCGCCGTGCACCGCCGCGTCGAGCGCGAGCCGTTCGTAGCCGGCGACGTCGGCGATCAGGCCGCGCACGTCGTCCGGCAGGGGCGCGACCGGCAGCGGGGCCGCGCCGTGCGCGCCGATGCGAGCGGGCACCTCGATCACGTGGTCGTCCGGCAGGAACGGCAGCGTGCCGTCGTTCAGCACGTCGAGCACCTGCACGTCGCCGCGATCCGCCGTCAGCGAGAGGAGGACGTCGATCGCCGCCTCGGAGTAGAACGCCCCTCCGCGGCGCTGCAGCTCCTCCGGCTTCGTGTCTATGCCGGGATCGGCATACTTCGCGAGCAGCGCGCGCTCGACCTCCTGCACCACCTCGGCGCGGGTCGGCTCGAGCAGCTGCTCCCGCAGCACCGTCTCGTGCGCGTAGTAGTAGCGGAGGTAGTACGACGGCACCGCCTGCTGCAGGGTCAGCAGCGGCGCGGGCAGGTCGACCTCCTGCGCCAGCTCGGGCAGGTCGGTCGACAGCAGCTCGGGCAGCACGTCGCCCCTGCCCTCCACGTGCACGCCGCGCTCCCACGTGAGGTGGTTGAGCCCGACGTGGTCGAGGCGGACCGCGGAGGGGGCGACGTCGAACCGGGCGGCGAAGCGACGCTGGAAGCCGATCGCGACGTTGCACAGGCCGATCGCACGGTGCCCGTGGGTCAGCAGCGCGCGGGTGACGATGCCGACCGGGTTGGTGAAGTCGATGATCCAGGCGCCCGGCTTCGCGTACCGGCGCACCTGCTCGGCCGCGTCCAGCACGACCGGCACCGTCCGCAGCGCTTTCGCGAAGCCGCCGGGACCGGTGGTCTCCTGCCCGATGACGCCCGCCTCGTGCGGCCAGGTCTCGTCCCCGTGCCGCGCCTGCTGCCCGCCGACCCGCAGCTGGAACAGCACCGCATCCGCGTCGGCGACGCCGGCGACCAGGTCGTCGGTCGCGTGCACGACGCCCGGGTGGCCGCCGCGCGCGAACATCCGCTGCGCCATGGCGCCCACGAGCCGCCGCCGCTCCTCAGACGGGTCGATCAGCCACAGCTCGTCGACCGGCAGCACGTCGCGGTTGCGGATGAAGCCGTCGATGAGCTCGGGCGTGTAGGTCGAGCCTCCGCCGATGATCGCGAGCTTCATGCGTGTGTTCCCATCGGGTGGAGGTGGAGGGTGCAGGAATCGCACGCCGCAGCTGGTGCGGTGATATCCGACAGATGCGATTGCGATCGCAGCCGCACGAGTCGGGAATCCCGCACGACCCGAAGTCTGCCGTCGAAGCCGCCCCGCGCGCTCCCTGACCACCCCCGCCGAGCGGGGCGCAGGCGGGTCAGTGCGCGGCGGGCGGCCCGCCGCGGCGGTCGCCCATCGATCTCGGGAGGGTGAAGACCAGGAGGAATGCGACCACCGCGAACGCGGCGCTCAGGACCAGCGCGGAGGAGGCGCTCGTGGCGAACGCGTTCGCCACGTCCGTCGAGGTCGGCCTCCGGTCCGTCGGGAAGGAGAGCGTCCCGAAGAACACGCTGCCGATCACCGCGATGCCGATCGCCGAGCCGATGCGCTGCATCGTGGAGATCACGCCGCTCGCGGCGCCCGCCTCGGACGGATCGACCGTCGCGACGATGAACTGCACGTTCGGGGCGATGAAGAAGCCGCTGCCGACGCCGGCGACGAGGAGCGGGCCGAGCAGGTCCCAGCTCGTCAGCGAGGTCGCGGGGACGAGCAGCAGCACGAGCCAGACGCCCACCAGGCCGAGCGCGACGAGGCCGGCGCCGAGCACCAGCACGGTGCGGCCGATGCGGATCGCGAGGCGGGTGCTCTGCGAGGCGCCGACGATGCTGCCGATCGCGAACGGGATGGAGACGAGGCCGGACTCGAGCGCCGTGTGGCCCAGGCCCGCCTGCCAGAGCAGCGAGATGGAGAAGAAGATGCTGACGAACGCCGCGAAGTAGACCAGCGCGAGGAACGTGCCGGCGGTGAACGCCGGGTGGGTGAACAGGTGCGGCGGCACCAGCGGGCTGCGCCCTCGGGCGACGACGGACCGCTCCCAGAGCGCGAACAGCACGAGCAGCACCACGCCGCCGGCGAGCGAGATGTACGTCCACGCCGGCCAGTCCTGGTCCTGCCCCTCGATCAGCGGCACGAGGATCGCGGACAGCGCGCCGGTCAGCAGCAGCAACCCGACGAGGTCGACGCCGTTCGCCGCCGACGCCTGCGGCTGGCTGTTCGGCACCAGCGCGGCGGTCGCGATCAGCGCGACGATGCCGATGGGCAGGTTGACGAAGAACACGAACCGCCAGCCGTCGGTGTTCCCGAATGCCTCGATCAGCAGGCCGCCGAGCACGGGTCCGATCGCCGAGGAGACGCCGAGCACCGCGCCGAAGATCGCGAACGCCCGGCCGCGCACGCGACCGGAGAACAGCAGCTGGATGTAGGCGGAGACGGCGGGCAGGTAGATGCCGCCCGCGAGGCCCTGCACGACGCGTGACACGATCAGCTGCCCGTCCGTCTGCGACAGGCCGCAGGTGACGCTCGCGACGACGAACAGCGCGAGGCCGCTGAAGAAGATCCACTTGTGCCCGAACCGGTCGCCGAGGCGACCGGCGGGGATCAGCGCGAGGCCGAACGCGAGGGCGTACCCGGAGATGATCCAGGACAGCGTCGCCTCGGAGGCGTCGATGCTGGTGCGGATGGAGGGCAGCGCGACGTTCACGATCGTCGCGTCGATCAGCGACATCGCGGCGCCGAGCAGGATCACGGCGAACGCGATCCAGCCTCGTCGCGGAGTGACCTGGATGGTGCCCAGTGCGGGTGCGGGTGCGGGTGCGGTTGCAGACATTCAGTCGGTCTCTCTGGTCTTCTCGTCGTCGACGATGGCGGGCAGGTCCGCGAGCACGGTGTCGAGCCACTCGAGCTCGGCACGCAGGCGGTGGGTCTGGTGACGCAGCACGTGCTGCTCGGTGATGGTGAGGTACTGGTCGACCTGCTCGAGACGGACCGCGTGATGCTCGGCCGTCGCGGCGATGCTGGCCCGGCGGCCCCGGAGCAGGCGGGGAAGCTCGTCGACGAGGTCCTTGCCGACCCGGGCGAGCGCCAGATCGAACGGGTCGGGCTTCAGCGAGAACTCCGCCAGTGTCTCGAGCCGGAGGTCGTCGAGCGAGCTTCTCCCCGCCTCCGTGATCCGGACGATCTGCCGCTCGGGCCGCGCGCCCTCGCGCTCGGTGCGGACGGGCTCGACGAGCTCCTCGGACAGCAGCCGGTTCAGCGTCCCGTAGATCGCGCCGACCCGGAAGTCGGTCCACATGTGCACGTGCTCCTTCTCGGCGAGGAGGCGCAGCTGGTGCCCGTGCATCGGCCCGCGCTCGGCGAGCGCGCCGAGGAGGAACACGCGGATGGATGACACGGGATCAGTCTTGCATGACTAATCCTGTGGATCAGCGAACTCCCGAGCCGATGGGAACGTGCGCCGGCCGATCAGCCGCGCGGGATCCCCGCGTCGAGTGCCGAGAGCACGGCGGCGATGCGGTCCCGCGCTTCGAGCTTCGTGAGGATCGCGGAGACGTGCGTCTTGACGGTCCGCTCCCCCATCCCCAGTGCGCCGGCGATCTCGGCGTTGCTCGCGCCGTGGCACATGTGCTCCAACACCGCCGTCTCGCGCGCGGTGAGCCGGTCTAGGAGGTCTTCTCGGCCGCCTGCGCGCCGGGCGCGCGCGAGGACCCGGGGCAGGACCCGCGGATCGAGCCACGAGCCGCCTGCCGCGACGGCCCTGACGGCGAGGACGAGGGCTTCCGCCGGGCTGTCCTTCAGCACGAACCCTTCCGCTCCCGCGTCCAGCGCTGAGAACAGCACGTCGTCGTCGTCGAAGGTGGTGAGCGCGAGCACCGGCGCCGCGTCCGGCACGGCGCGCAGCCGGCGGGTCGCCTCCGGGCCGTCGATGCCGGGCATCCGCACGTCCATCAGTACGACGTCGGGCCGGTACCGCGTCGCGGCGACGATCGCGGCGGCGCCGTCCGCGCACTGCGCGACGACGGTGATGTCGGGTTCCGCGCCGAGCACGAGCGCCAGCCCCGACCGCACCATGGCCTGGTCGTCGACCAGCACCACCCGCAGCCCGCTCATGCGCCGCCGCCCACGCCGACGGCCGATACCTGC
>NZ_CAXTHO010000148.1:0-6184 GCF_964244015.1 uncultured Amnibacterium sp.
ACGGCGCAGCCGTTGCGAGCGGGTGAGCCCGCGCCCGGGAGGGGCGACCGGCAGCATCGAGGGGATGCGGTCGTACCCGACGATGCGGACGACCTCCTCGATCACGTCGACGGCCTCGAGCAGATCGCGACGCCAGGTGGGCGGGAGGACGAGCAGGCCCTGCCCGCTCGCCGCGACGGTGCAGCCGATCGCCTCCAACGCCGCGACCGTCTCCGCCGCCGTCACCTCGGCACCCGTTCGGCGCAGCACGGCGCCCGGCGACAGCAGCACGGCGGCGGGCGGCTCGGCGATGTCGAACCAGGTCTGGCCGGCATCGGCGACGCCGCCGCCGTGCTCGATGAGGAGGTCGACGGCACGCTGCGCGGCGGCCCGCGCGACGGCGGGGTCGACTCCGCGCTCGAAGCGCCGGCTGGCCTCGGACGGCAGCTTGTGGCGGCGCGTGGTGCGGCCGATCGAGACCGGGTCGAAGTTCGCCGCCTCGATGACGACGTCGGTGGTCGTCGCCGAGATCTCGGTCGTCGCCCCGCCCATCACGCCCGCCAGCCCGATCGCTCGGCTGCCGTCGGTGATCACGAGGTCCTCCGGGGCCAGCGCCCGCTGCTGCCCGTCGAGCGTCGTCAGCGTCTCGCCCGGCTTCGCCCGGCGGACGCCGAGCCGTGGCCCTCCTGAGCCCGTCGAAGGGCCGTCGAGCGCCGCGAGGTCGTAGCCGTGCAGCGGCTGACCGATCTCGAGCATCACGTAGTTCGTCACGTCGACGGCGAGCGAGATCGAGCGGACGCCCGCGAGCCGCAGCCGGCTCGCCATCCACCGCGGGGTCGGCGACGCCGGATCGATGCCGCGCACGACTCGCGTGACGAACACCGTGCACCCCGCGCGGCCGCGGATCGGTGTCGCGTCGTCGACGGCGACCGGTACGACGCCGTCGTCGGTGTCCGGCGGCGACACCGCGAGCGCCGGGTCGCGGAACGCGGCGCCGGTCGAGGCGGCGTACTCGCGGGCGATGCCGCGGATCGACAGCGCGTAGCCGCGATCGGGCGTCACGTTGATCTCGACCGCGGCGTCGTCGAGGCCGAGCAGCGCGATCGCGTCGGTGCCCACCTCCGGGTCCAGCCCGATCTCGGTGAGCCGCAGGATGCCGGCGCTCGTGTCGGACGCGGCCTCGTAGGAAAGCCCGAGCTCGCGCGACGACGCGATCATGCCGTCGGAGACGTGCCCGTAGGTCTTCCGCGCGGCGATCGGGAACGGCCCGGGCAGCACCGCGCCCGGCAGCGTGACCACGACCTTGTCGCCCTCGAGGAAGTTCCCGGCTCCGCAGACGATGCCGCGCACCGCCTCCCCGCCGTCGGCCGCGCGGTGCCCCTCGGGCGCGACGCGAACCGAGCACCAGCGGATCGTCTTGCCGTTCTTCTGCGGCTCGGGGGTGAATCCGAGCACCTCGCCGACGACGACCGGGCCGGAGAGCTCGCCGCCGTGGACCGTCTCCTCCTCGAACCCGACGCGCACGAGCGCCGCGTGCAGCGCCGCCGGCGTCGTGCCGACCGGGAGGTCCGCGAACTCCGCGAGCCAGGACAGCGGAATCCTCATGAGCGGTCAACCAGTCCCCACTGCGACGCGAAGCGCACGTCGCCCTCGATCATGTCCCGCATGTCGCTGAGCCCCTCCGCGAACTGGAGGGTCCGCTCGATACCGAGGCCGAACGCGAACCCCTGGAACTCCTCCGGGTCGAGCCCCGCCGCGCGCAGCACGTTCGGGTGGACCATGCCGCAGCCGCCCCACTCGATCCATCTGGCGCCGCCCTTGGCGGTCGGATGCCAGACGTCCATCTCGGCGGACGGCTCGGTGAAGGGGAAGAAGTTCGGGCGGAGGCGGATGCGGGCGGCCTCGCCGAACATCCGGCGCGCGAGGTGCTCGAGCGTCCCGCGAAGATGCGCCATCGTGAGCCCCCGATCGATCGCCAGCCCCTCGAACTGGTTGAAGACCGGCAGGTGCGTCGCGTCGATCTCGTCGGTGCGGTAGACGCGGCCGGGACCCAGCACGTAGAGCGGCGCGCCGCGCTCGATCAGGGACCGCACCTGCACGGGCGACGTCTGGGTGCGCATCACGAGGTGCGAGCCGATCGGCTCCACGAACAGCGTGTCCTGCGGGCTGCGCGCGGGGTGGTCGGGGTCGATGTTCAACGCGTCGAAGTTGAACCACTCGTGCTCGAGCTCGGGGCCGCCGGCGATCTCCCAGCCCATCGCGACGAACGCGTCCTCGACGGTCTCCCGAACGATGGTCAGGGGATGCCGGGCGCCCGGCCGGTTCCGCACCGGAGCGGCGGTCATGTCCACGCGCTCGGCCTCGAGCAGCGCGGCGCGCTCCCCCTCCGCCAGCACCGCCTCGCGGGCCGCGATCGCCGCGCCGACCCGGCCGCGCGCCTGGCCGATCAGCTTGCCGGCGCTCGGCTTCTCGGCAGGGGGCAGATCGCGGATCGCCGCGTTCAGCCGGGCGAGCGCGGACCCCTCACCGGTATGGGCGATGCGCGCGGCCTTCAGCGCCGCGGTACCGGCAGCGGCGTCGATCGCGGCGAGCGCCGCCTCGACCGCGGCGGACACCGATTCCTCCGTGAGCATGGCGTCGGACACGGTCCACGAGTGTAGGTCGACGGCTGCGCCGAGAAAGTGCTGTACGTGAGCCGGAAAATCCCCGGTGCACCCGATACGCGGGCAAGGTGCAATCCGTGCGGTCTGCGTCTCCGAATCCCCCAGCATGCTGATCGCGCGTCCCCACGTCGGGCCGTCCGCGACCGCGTTCGCCCGCAGCCCCCTCCCTCCCGCAACGCTGCTCGACCGGATCGCCGCGTATCCGATCCCGGACATGTTCGTCGGGTGGCGCATGTTCCCGGCCGTGACGAGCGTCGACGACGAGTCGTGGGACCACGTCGGCGCCTCCCGCGTGCACCGGCTCGCCGATGGTGGCTCCGTGACCGAGACGATGACCGAGTACACCGCGGGCGTCGGGTTCGCGTACGAGCTGCTCGGGTTCACGGACGTGTTCGGGAAGCTCGTGCACGGTGTGCGGGGCGAGTGGTCCGTCTCCCCCGACGGCGACGGCTCGATCGTGCGCTGGACGTGGGAGTTCGCCCCGCGTCCCCTCCGTCGCTCGCTGATGGCGGTCGTCGTCGCCCCGCTCTGGGCCATGTACTCGCGGCGCATGATCACGGCCGTCACCGCCGCGGTGTCGAAGGAGCCGGTGGCCGCCTGACCCTTCGCCGATCCGGAGTGATTCGACGACACCCCGCGGTTCCGTCGCGCCGGACGGGGTGCCGCGCAGGATCTCCGGATCGGCGACGATGCGCCGCTCAGCGCAGTGCGGCCTTGGCCAGCAGCACGGCGCGGGTTCTGGCGTTCGTCGCCAGCGCCGCAGCCGCCACGAGCGCCTCCGCCGCCTCCTCGGTCCTGCCGAGGCGTGCGAGCAGCTCGCCCCTGACGCTCGGCAGCAGATGGCTCCCGGTCAGCGCGCCCGTGGCGGCGAGCGCGTCCACCGCAGCGAGCCCCGCCTCCGCGCCGTCCGACATCGACAGCGCGATCGCGCGGTTCAACTCGACCACCGGGTTCGGCGCGAGGCGGACGAGCGCGTCGTAGAGCGCGACGATCGCGCGCCAATCGGTCGAGGCGATGGAGGGGGCGATCGCGTGCTGCTCGGCGATCCCCGCCTGCAGGGCGTAGGCGCCCCGCCCCCGGCCGGCGGCATCCGCACGGATCAGGGCCGCCCGGCCGCGCCCGATCTGCGCGCGGTCCCACCGCGACCGGTCCTGGTCCGCGAGCAGGACCGGTTCCCCGTCCGGGCCGCGACGGGCCCCGAAGCGCGACGCCTGCAACTCCATCAGCGCGAGCAGGCCGAGCACCTCCGGCTCCCGCGGGACCAGCCCGGCCAGCACCCGCCCGAGCCTGAGCGCCTCGGCGGCGACGTCCGGTCGCATCCACTCCGGACCGCTCGTCGCGGCGTATCCCTCGGTGAAGAGGAGGTAGACGACGCCGAGGACGCCCCCGAGGCGGGGCGCCCACTCGGCGGGATCCGGTGTCTCGAACGGAACCTGCGCCGTCGCAAGCGTCTTCTTCGCCCTGGAGATCCTCGCCTGGATGGTCGGCACCGGCACCAGCAGCAGTCGGGCGATCTCCTCCGTGGTCAAGCCGCTCACGACCCGCAGCGTGAGCGCCGCCTGCGACTCGCGGGACAGCGCCGGATGGCAGGCGGTGAAGACGAGCCGCAGCAGATCGTCGGGGATCGGCTCCCAGTCGGCGTCCGCGGTCTCGGCGAGGTCGTGCGCGAACATGCGGTAGCGGTCGTCGAGGCGCTCTCGCCGCCGCCAGCTATCGATCGTGCGGCGCTTCGCCACGGCGGTGAGCCAAGCGCCGGGATTCCTCGGCGTGCCCGACGCGGGCCACTGCTCGAGCGCCTCGACGAGCGCCTCCTGCGCCATGTCCTCCGCGAGGCCGAGGTCGCCCGTCATGCGTGCGAGGGTCGCGACGATGCGCGCGCTCTCGATGCGCCAGACGGCCTCGACCGCGCGATCGGCGGTGCTCATCGGCCTGTGCTGATCCGGGTCAGGCGTGCTCGTTCGCGCGCCACTCCTTCTCCTTCTGGAGGTACTCGTTGTCGGCGTGGTCGGCGAAGTCGCTCTCGTCGGTGATGCGGCGCACCTCGATCTTGTTGCCCGGGGTGAGCGGCGCGCGCTTCGCCCACTCGACCGCCTCCTCCTTCGTCGCGGCCTGGATCGTCCAGAACCCGTTGAAGAGCTCGTGCGCCTCGCCATAGGGGCCGTCGGTGACGATCGGCGCCTCGCCCGTGAACTCGACGACCGAACCCTCGGCGGCGTCCGACAGCCCGTCGCCGGCGAGGAGCACGCCGGCGGTGATCATCTCCTCGTTGAACTTCCCCATCGCCGTGATCACGGCGTCGAAGTCCATGTCGTCGAACGACTGCACCGAACCGCTGTTCCGCATGATCAGCATGTACTTCGAGATCACTGTGTTCGCCATGATGTCCTCCCGGACGTGTCGTGGGGCGCCGCGTGCGCCTCCCTGCTTACACGTCGAACGGGGACGAGCGGAATCGACATCAGCTGCCGAATCCAATACGAGCGGACCTGTGCGAGCGTCCGAAGGGTCGTGCGTCGCTGAGGGACAGGTGTGGTCCGGCGCGCACGGGCAACTGTCCCTCAGGCGCGCAACTCCCCGCGGGGGCGATCACCCCGACTCGACGAGGGGTCGTCAGGCCCTTTGGGCGAAGGCGGAGGCGTAGAGGCAGACCGCTGCGGCGGTCGCGAGGTTCAGGGACTCGGCCGAGCCGTAGATCGGCACCGCCACCGTGCGGTCGGCGAGCCTCCTCGCGGCGTCGGACAGGCCGTGCGCCTCGTTGCCGAACAGCCACGCGGTCGGTGCGAGGAGCGCATCGCGGAGCCCGGGCAGCGCGTCGCCGTGCATGTCGGCGGCCAGCAGCGCGATCCCGGCCGCTCGGACCTCGCTCGCGACCGCCTCCAGCGTGACTCCCGTGACGATCGACAGGTGGAACAGCGAACCGGTCGTGGCCCGGACGACCTTCGGGTTGTAGGGGTCGACCGAGGACCCGGTCAGGATGACGACGTCGGCGCCGGCGGCGTCTGCGGCCCGGATCACCGCGCCTGCGTTGCCGGGATCGCGGACCTCGTCGAGGATCGCGACGAGCCGGGTCCCCTCCGGCAGCGCCTCGCGGAGGCGGACCGGGGTCTGGTGCGCGACGGCGAGGACGCCCTGCGGCGTTCGCGTGTCGGCCATGGCCGACAGCACGGCGTCGGTGACGAACTCGACGTCGATCCCCGCTGCGGTTGCGGCCTCGGCGAGCTCGGGGTGCCGTTCGAAGCCGTCGGAGGTGAAGAACAGCTCCTCGACGGTCGTCGCCGCGTGCGTGATCAGCTCGCGGACGACCTGGGGCCCCTCCATCAGCGCGAGCCCGGTCTCCTCGCGCTCGGGTCGCTGCTTGAGGCGGGCGACCCGCTTGACGGTCGTGTTCTTCGTGGACTCGATCATTCGTCCTCCGGACGGGTCCGTACTGCGGGCGACGTGCGCACCCGGTGGAGCACTTCGGCAGGCTGCGAGCGCTTCAGCAGGCTGTGAGCGCCGGTTCCGGCCTGCCGAAGCTCGCACGGCCTGCCGAAGTGCTCAGC
>NZ_CAXTHO010000149.1:0-6180 GCF_964244015.1 uncultured Amnibacterium sp.
GTACACCCCCCGGGACTTGAACCCGGAACCCACTGATTAAGAGTCAGTTGCTCTGCCAATTGAGCTAGAGGTGCGCGCGGCTGGCCGGCAGCCGAGGGGCAAGATTAGCAGACACGAGAGGAACCACTTCATGACGGACACGGCCGTACGCCTGCTCCCCGGGGATCAGGCGCCCGACTTCACGCTCCCCGACTCCACGGGGACCCCGATCTCGCTCGCGGACTACCGCGGCAGGAAGGTGGTCGTCTACTTCTACCCCGCGGCCTCGACGCCGGGCTGCACCACCGAGGCCTGCGACTTCCGCGACAGCATCAACTCGCTCGCCTCCGCCGGGTACCTGGTGCTCGGCGTCTCGAAGGACGAGCCCGCTACGAACGCGAGGTTCGCGGAGGAGCAGGGGCTGACCTTCCCCCTGCTGTCCGACCCGACGCTCGAGGTGCACCGCGCCTACAGCGCCTTCGGCGAGAAGTCGCTCTACGGCAAGGCCGTACGGGGCACGATCCGCTCGACCTTCGTCATCGACGAGCTCGGCCGCGTCAGCCTGCCGCTGTACAACGTGAAGGCCACCGGGCACGTCGCGAGCCTCAGGAAGAAGCTCGGCATCGACTGAGCAGGGTCAGGAGGCGCCGGCGCTGCGGGCCAGCGCCTCCTGCACCGGCCGGGTGAAGAGCAGCACGATGACGACGACGGCCGGGACGATCGTGATCACGGCGACGCCGACCGCCGCTCCGGCGCCGGTCAGGCTGTAGAGGCCGATCAGGATCTGCACGACGTGCCACACGAGCCCGGCCGTCCGCGTCCAGGGGGAACCACGGAGCGCGCCGACGGCGACCCCGACGAGCAACGCGGCCAGCACGAGCACCGTGCCGGCGACGCCGAAAGTCTGGAGCGGGTACTTCCCGCTGGCGCCGACGACCACGAGAACGGTGAGCACGACCAGCCCGAGGGCCTCGAGCAGCTCGATGACAGCGAGCCCGATGAGTCCGGCAGGACGGGAAGCACGACTCCCTGAGCGGATCACAGGCACATCAGACCCGCACACCCTTGTATCGAGGTTCGGTGCTGTGTCACCATGTTTCCGGTTCGTTTCGATGCCCCCGGAGTCGTGGGCATACGGTGACGCGGACAAGAGGGACGGTGCGACCGTTCCTCTTCGGCTGTCTGGGGCGGAATCACCCTAAGCCCCGTCACCCGGAGAACATCGAGCGACCGCTGACTGCCCGGCGCCACCTGCTGCCTCCGGGACAACTGAACGAACGAAGGGCGCACGCATGGACTGGCGTGACCGATCCGCTTGCCTCACCGCAGATCCCGAGCTGTTCTTCCCGGTGGGCAACACCGGCCCGGCGGTGGATCAGATCGAGCGGGCGAAGTCGGTGTGCGGCCGCTGCACCGTGACGGAGTCGTGCCTCCAGTACGCGCTCGAGACCAGCCAGGACTCCGGAGTCTGGGGCGGTCTCTCCGAGGACGAGCGCCGCGCCCTCAAGCGCCGTGCCGCGAGGGCCCGCCGCTCCGCCTGAGCACCGACGCTGCACGATCAGGGGATCCGGCTCCGGCCGGGTCCCCTGATCCGGTTCTGGGGACGGTTCAGCCCTCGGTGAAGTTGAACGGCACGGCGATCGTGACCTCCGTGCCTCGACCCGACATCGTGTGCCAGTCGATCAGTCCGCCGAGTTCGCCCTCGATGAGGGTCCGGACGATCTGCGTGCCGAGTCCCGCGCCGACCCGCCCCTCCGGCAGGCCGACCCCGTTGTCCCGCACGGAGACGGTCAAGCCCTCCTCCGCGCGATGGGCGGTGATGACGACCGTGCCCTCGCGGCCGGCGAGGCCGTGCTCGACGGCGTTCGTGACGAGTTCGGTCAGCGCGAGCGCGAGCGGCGTCGCGTAGTCGCTCGGCAGCACGCCGAACGCGCCCCGCTTGATCGGGTGCACCCGCGTGTGGTGCGTGGAGGCGACCTCGGTGATCAGCATCAGCACCCGGTCGAAGACCTCGTCGAAGTCGACCGTCTGCGCGAGCCCCTGACTGAGCGTGTCGTGCACGACCGCGATCGCGCCCACCCGCCGCGTCGCCTGCGCGAGCGAATCGCGGGCCTCCTCCGAGTTCGAGCGCCGTGCCTGGATGCGGAGGAGCGACGCGACCGTCTGCAGGTTGTTCTTCACCCGGTGGTGGATCTCGCGGATCGTCGCGTCCTTGGTGATCAGCTCCTGCTCCTGGTGCCGCAGCTCGGTCACCTCGCGGCAGAGCACGATCGCGCCGACGCGCTCGTCGTCGTGCCGCACCGGGATGGAACGGATCGACAGGGTGGAGCCGCGCGCCTCCACCTCCGTGCGCCACGGCGCCTTGCCGGTGACGACGACGGGCAGCGTCTCGTCGACGGCGAACCGCTCGGGCAGCAGCTCGGTGACGACCTGCGCGAGGTTCTGCCCCTCCAGCTCGCCGGAGAAGCCGATGCGGTTGAACGCGGACAGCGCGTTCGGGCTCGCGAACAGGACGGTGCCCTCGACGTCGAGCCGGATCAGGCCGTCGGAGGCGCGCGGCGCGCCGCGGCGGGGCGGGGTGGGTGAGGTGAGGGTCGGGAAGTCCCCCGACGCGATCATGCGGAACAGGTCGTTCGCGCAGTCGTTGGCCGTCAGCTCCTGCCGGCTCGGCATCCGCGCCTCGGACAGGTTCGTGTGCCGGGTGAGGACCGCGATCGGGCCGATCATCTGCTGCGGGCCCGCGGAGGCGGAGGTGCGGCGGATCACCGGGACGGCACGGACGCGGGTCGGGGTCTCCTCGAACCAGTCCGGGGCCGACGAGTCGAGGATCTCGCCCCGCTCGAACGAATCGGTGACGAGGCGCTTCCAGTCCGGCTTGATGGCCTGACCGACGAAGTCGCGGTAGAAGAGCGTCGCCGCGGACGAGGGCCGCGCGTGCGCGACGGCGACGAAGTCCTCGCCGGCGGACGGCGTCCAGAGCACGATGTCCGCGAAGGCGAGGTCGGCGAGCAGCTGCAGATCGCCCAGCAGGGCGTGCAACCAGTTGAGATCGTCCTCGCTGGACCTGCCGTGCGCGCTGACGAGCTCGCTCATGGTCGGCATCGCCCGATTCTACGGAGGCACGCGTGCCACCTCCGTCGCACGAGCGCCGCGTCCACGGACCCCACACGTGAAGCAGATCGATGCGTTTTGAAGGTGGTTCGGCGGGCGATACCCCTCGAACCACCTTCGAAATGCATCGGCTCGCATCATTTGCGGGACGGGTCACGCGAGGCGGTAGAGGCCGTTTCCGTCGAGGACGACGCCGCGGTTCACGAGGTCGGTAAGGATCTCGCCGAACGGGTCGGGCTCCCCCATCGTCGGGAGCGCCGTCCGGTCCAGGTCCTCAGGAGGCAGGGCTGCGCGCAGGCCCGCGAGGGTCGTCGCGCCGAGCGCCAGCCGCGCCAGGATGCGCTGCTCGGTGCCGCTCATTCGCGGCGGGCGAGGAGGTAGGCGTTCAGCGCCGCGGTGAAGCCCACGTCGATCCGGCGCTCGACGCCGTCGATCTCGCGGATCGGCGCCGCGTTGCGCACGCTCGAGAGCAGCCACACCGCATCGGCGGACTCCAGCACGTCCCGCGGCAGCACCTCGTACGAGGTGCTCATCCCCTGCCCGCTGGCGAAGCGGAACGCCGCCGCCTGCGTCGTGCCGGCGAGGATGCCGAGGCTCGTGGAGGGGGTGATCAGCCGGTCGCCGTCCTTGATCAGCAGGTTCGACGTGGGCCCCTCGAGCAGGAACCCGTCCGAGCTGACGAACAGCGCGTCGTCCACGCCGCGGCGCCGCGCCTCCCGGCCCGCCGCCATGTTCAGTGCGTAGGAGAGCGTCTTCGCGCCCTGCAGCAGCCACGGGAGGTTCCCCGCGCTGTCGTGCGACAGCCCGCGGTCGAGCACGGTGACCCGGACCCCCTCCGTCCGCGCCACGGTGTGATCCGGTGACGGCGAACCCAGCACCCAGCCGGTCGGCTGACCGGTGCCCTCGACGCCGCGGGTGTAGACGAGCTTGACGAATGCCTCGACGTGCCCCGAGAGCTGGTCCGCGACCGCGCTCACCGCCGATCGCCATGCCTCCTCGTCGGGCGCAGGCAGGTCCAGCATCGCGGCGGACCGGGTGAGCCGTGCGAGGTGCGCGTCGACGGCCTGCGCGCGGCCCTCGCCGACGCCGAGCGTCTCGAACACCCCGTCGCCGCGCGTCACCCCGAGGTCGACCGCGGACACCAGCGGCACGGCGGGATCGACGAACCGGTAGGGCTCGTCCGCCTCCCCACCCGCTGCTGGTGCGGTCAGGACGGCGAGCACTCGGTCGGGCACGCCTCCATTCTGCTCACGATGCGGCGGGGCGCAGTCTGCGGAGCACGGAGGGGGTCCGGCGCGGCGTCCGCACCGGGCGGTCCAGGAGGTGATCGGCGGTGAACCGGCGCAGCGCCGCCGTGGCCGCCGATCGGGGCGCCGCGTCCGGCAGGGTGCGGGCGGTGAGCAGCGCGGCGTCGCACGCGGCGGGGTCGGACGGCACGAGCGTGACCTCCTCGATCCCGCCGAAGCGCTGCAGGCTCGCGCGGATCTGACCGCCCGCGCCGAGCCCGACGGCGCTCTGCCGCACCTTGCCGACCACCGCACGGACCCGGTGCTGGTCCACGATCTCGACGAGGTCGCCGAACGCCCGCACGTACCGCGCGAGCCCGATCGGATCCCCTGCGCCGACGGCTACCACCGTGTCGGCGGCCCGCAGCGCCGCGAGGGTCGCCGCGTTCCGCCGCGGCGAGAACAGGTCGCTCGCGATCTCCTCGTCCGCCTCCAGAGTGAAGCCGGTGTCGACGATCGTGTGGTCCGCCCAGGATCGGCACTGCTCCAGCACCTTCGTCACCCGGTCCGCGGACAGCTCGGGCCAGCGGTCCGGCCTGCCGATCCCGGTCAGCACGAGCAGCTCGCCGCGGGCGCAGCGGTGGTGCTGGGCGATCCGGTCGAGCTCACCACCGGTGAGCGCGCCGGCCGCTGCCAGGCGGCAGGCCGCCGCGAGCCCGGGAGCCTCGTCGAGCAGCCCCAGCGACGGGGCGACGGCGGCGCCGATCGTGTCCGCGTCGACGAGCGCGACCCGGAGGCCCGCCGCGGCGAGCTCGCTCGCGAGCGCGATCGCCGTCGTCGTCCTGCCCGGCGCGCCTGCCGGCCCCCACACGGCGGTGACCCGTCCGGGCGACGGCGCGGTAGCAGTCGGCACCGGGATCGCCGGTTCCGGCATGCCGTGCGCGATCCGGGCGGCGATGTCGTCCGCGGTCGCATCGGCGTCGAGCGGCTCACGCACACCAAGGGAGGCGGCGTGCTCCCGGCCCCACTCCCCCTCCGCCAGCACCACCACGACCGCGCCCGCGACGGCTGCCGCAGTCAGCAGCGGGCTGTCCAGGTGGCGGGGCTCGGCGCTCACGATCAGCACGCCGGGGCGGAGGCGGCCGACCGCGTCGACTCCCTCGCCGGCGCCTGGAGGGCGGGCGACGACGAGCAGCCCGGCCTCCGCCAGCCGGGGCAGCAGCCGGTCCTCGACGTGCGGGGCGAGGCAGAGCACCGTGGGAGTCGGCTCGGTCACGGTGTGCCCCCACCGATCTCGACCGCGGCCAGGCGGGCGCCGCCGGCCTGCGCGGCAAGCACGGAGGCGACCTCGTCGCGCGGCACCTGCAGCTCGACCGAATCCTTCGCCGAACCGGCGAGGAGCCCGGTCGGGGCCACCACCCGGGACACGACCGCGTCGCCGACGAGCACGACCGGCGCGGAGTAGCGGTTCTCGTTCGGGTCCGCCTTCGCCGCCGACCACAGGTCCACGGTGGAGCCGACCGCGACGCCGGCCGCGAGTGGCGACGCCAAGTCGACGACCACCGTCGCCGAGTGCACGGCGAGGTCGGTGCCGACGGCGGACCGCGGCACCATCTCGCCGGCCGCGATCGACCGGGTCGCGACCAGTCCCTCCTCCGGCAGCGCCCCGGAGAGGTACAGCGCCGCGGCGTCGCCGAGCCGGACGGTGGCGGGCGCCAGCCGGTCGGAGCTCACACGATCGCCCGCCACGATCGGGCCGTCAGCGCGGTAGACGACGACCGTGCGGGTGAGCGCGCCGACCAGCGCGGTCGTGCCGAGCGCGGATGCGGCGATCAGCGCGACACCGATCAGGATCCGCGGATCC
>NZ_CAXTHO010000150.1:0-6140 GCF_964244015.1 uncultured Amnibacterium sp.
GGGCGAGCAGGTGCAGCGCCTCCCCGGCGGCGGACTCCTCGCCGCCGAAGAACCGGGCGGGACCGATGGCCCGGATCACGACGAGCCCGGGCCGCACCACCTGCACGGTAGGGATGCCCGCCTCGAGCGCGGCGAGCACCGGTTCGAACCGGCGCGCGTCCACCGCGGGGACGAGCGGCAGCACGACGAGGGAGGTGCAGCGCGACTGCGCCTCCCGCACCTTCAGCCCACGCTGCACGCCCGCCGCCCGCGCCGCCGCCGAGCAGGCGTGCACCACCCCCTGCGCGATCAGCGCGAGAGGGCCTGCCGGGTCGATGCCCGCCTCCTCGGCGGCGGCCCGCACCGGCCAGTCCGGGCACCAGAGCACCATGCAGCGCTCGGTCACACCGCGGCCAGCCGTGCAGGGGCGGCAGCAGGGGCGGCGGCAGCAGGGGCGAGCCGGAACCCGGTCTCGATCCGCAGCCGGTGCCGGGAGGCGACCTCCCGCGCCGTCACCACGACGTCGAGCTCGCGGGCGGCCAGGTAGCCCCACCCGGCGCCGATGCCCGTCCAGCTGCTGCCGGTGGTCTCGAGCGTCGCCTCCGCACCCGACCACGGGCCCGCGACGAGCAGCGTCGCGTCCCGCTGCCGGAGCCGGGAGGCGAGGCGGGCGGTCTCGGCGGGGGAGGCGCCGGCGGCAGGCGGCCGGACGAGGACGATCGGCAGCACCTCGGTCAGCTGCGCGGTGACGGTGAGCCAGTGCTCGTCGGGGGAGGGCACCAGCACCAGCCGATCCAGCACGATCCCGAGCTCGGCCGCCGCCTCCGCGCCGAACTCGGGGATGCCGACGACGCCGCACCAGGCGCCCGCGGCGGAGGGGCCGGCGAGCAGCAGCATCGCCAGCGCGAGGGAGCCCGGCGCCGCGTAGACGACGCCGGAGCGGAGTGCCCCGCCGGGCAGCAGGTGAGCGACCCGGGGATCGGTCGGGACGGTACGCGTGCCGAGCGTGCGCGCCTGCATCGCGGCGATCCGCGCCTGCAGCGCCGCCACCGTCTCCGATCGGGCTGCTGCGGGCATACCCCAGTATCGAACACGTCTTCGATAAGAGGCAAATCGACGCTCGGGAGATCCTGATGGATGTCGATGAACCGGGTCGGACACCCGCGACTGCGGGGCGTCGGAGCCGCGCCCTAGGCTCGCAGCGTGGATGCGGCGGCTCAGGCCTTCCCCATCGCGGTCGCGTGGACCGTCGGCGGTCTGCTGCTCGTCGTCGCCGTCACCGGTCTGTCGCGGAGGGTCGGCTGGTCCGCTCCGCTGCTGCTCGTGACCGTGGGCGTCGTGTCCTCGTTCCTCCCGTTCACGCCCGACGTGCAGCTCGAGCCCGAGGTCGTGCTGGCCGGGGTGCTCCCCGCCCTGCTGTTCGCCGCGGCGCTGCAGACCTCGTTCCCGGAGGTGCGGGCGCGCGGCGACTCGATCCTCGCCCTGTCGGTCGGGCTCGTCCTGTTCTCGGTGGTCGTCATCGGCTTCGTCACCTACTGGCTGGTCGGCGCCGTGGTCGGCGGCATGACGATCGCCGTCGGCCTCGCGTTCGGCGCGATCCTGGCCCCGACCGACGCCGTCAGCGTGAACGCGCTCGTGGGTACCGGTCGCGTGCCGCGTCGACTCGCCTCCCTGCTGGAGGGGGAGGGCCTGCTCAACGACGCGACCGCGCTCGTCTCCCTCAACACCGCGATCGCGGCCATCACGCAGCCGGAGGACGGCTTCGGAGGCGCGTTCGGCGACTTCGCGCGCGCGGTCGTCGGCGGGGTCGCGGTCGGGGTCGTCGTGGCTTGGGTGATCGTGCGGGTGCGCAGACGGCTGAAGGCGCCCGTGCTCGACACGTCGATCTCGCTCGCCGCGCCCTACGTCGCGTACCTGCCCGCGTACTTCATCGGCGGCTCGGGCTTCCTCGCCGTGGTGCTCACCGGCATCTGGCTCGGCTACCGGGCGCCGTCGTTCCAGTCCGCGGAGTCGCGGATCGCGGAGCGGATCAACTGGCGCACGGTGTCCTTCGTGCTCGAGAACGGCGTCTTCCTGCTCATCGGTCTGCAGCTGAAGGGCATCGTGGAGGCGGCGGCGAAGACCGACATCGGCTTCGGTCTCGGTGCGCTGATCATCGCCGGCATCTACCTCGCGATGGTGCTCGCGCGGTTCGTCTGGGTGTTCGCGGCGACGGCGCTGTACCGGTTCGGGCCCGAGCGGCTGCGGGAGCGGCGCTGGGACTGGAAGACCGCCCTCGCGATCTCGTTCGCGGGTGTGCGCGGGGTGGTCACGCTCGCGGCCGTCTTCCTGCTGCCCGAGCAGACCCCCGCGGTCGGCTTCCTCCAGCTCGCGGCGTTCGTGATCGTGGTGCTGAGCCTGCTGCAGGGCCTCGGTGTCGGGCCGCTCGTGCAGCTCCTCCGGCTGCCCCTGCCGAATCCCGAGCAGGACAGGGTGCAGATCCGCACCCTGGTCGCCGAGGCGCAGGACGCCGCGATCGCCCGCCTGGAGCAGGAGTCGACGGACGACGACCCGACCGACCTCGTCGCGAGCCTGCGCCGCAGCGCCGAGTACCGGGTGACGATCGGCACGTCCGACGAGCAGGGCCTGATCGAGCAGCCCGACTCCTTCGCCCGCCTGCGCCTGCTGATGCTCGACAGCGAGCGGAGCGCGGTCCTCGACGCGCAGCGCGAGGGCCGGTTCGAGGACAGCGTCATCGACGCCGTGCTCGGCGACTTCGACTCGATGGAGGCGACCCTGAAGCGGTCCTACCGCCGCGACGTGACGAAGCCGGTGCGGCCCCCGCTGCGGCTCGGCCGCCGGCGGCACGGCGGCTAGCGGGCCGTCACCGGGCATCAGGAGCGTCGGTGCGCGTCAGCAGGTCGTGCTCGGTGACGGCGGCGAGCGAGAGGGTGCGGTAGCCCTCGGAGTCGAAGAACACCGTGATCCTGTCCTCCTCCACCCGCATGACGCGGCCCGTGCCCCACTCGCGGTGCTCGACCGTCGCGTCGACCGGGAACGGCGCCTGCTCGGTGGTCCCGGTCTCCTGCAGGTCCGCGATCCTGGCGGCGGAGCCGCTCTCGCAGGTGTCGCAGTTCCCGCACGGACCGGCAGCGCCGTCGCCGAAGTAGCCGAGCACGAACAGGCGGCGGCAGGACCGGGTCTCCGCGTACTGCCGCATCATCGCGAGCCGCGACTCGTCGATCCGCTCGCGATCCTCCGCAGCCCGGAGCGCGGCGTCCACGGCCTGCTCGCCGTCCGGCGCCGTGGGTTCCAGGCGCCCGCCGTCGAGCCGGGCGGCGCCCGCGTCGACCAGGAGGTGCGCGAGGGAGGTGGCGCGCCGCGCGCTGATGCCGAGCGCCTCGGCGGCGGCCTTCACCTCCGGATGCTCGGTCGCCGCGGCGACGAACCGCTGCAGCTCTCCCCGGCTCGGTGCGGTCGCGCCGAAGAACCGGCGGAGCCCGAGATCCTCCTCGCGGTAGTGCAGCCTGGCCGACGACGGCGCCCCGTCCCGGCCCGCCCGCCCGACCTCCTGGTAGTACTCGTCGAGCGACTCGGTGATCGCGGCGTGCACGACGAACCGCACGTCGGACTTGTCGATCCCCATCCCGAAGGCGCTGGTGGCGACCACGACCTCGACCTCCCCGGCGTGGAACGCCGCGGACAGCTCGCGGCGCCGCTTCGCGGGCAGCCCGCCGTGGTACGGCTCGGCGGCGACGCCCCTGGCGCGCAGCTGCTCGGCGAACAGCTCCGTCGCCTTCCTGGTGGCGACGTACAGCAGCCCGGGCTTCGCCAGCTCCACGACGTCGTCGAGCACCGCGGCGACCTTGTCGTCCTCCTGCTCGTGACGGCGGACGGCGAGGTGGATGTTCGGCCGGTCGAAGCCGTGGGTCAGCACCAGGGCGTCGGGCATCCGGAGGCGCTCGAGCACCTCGTCCCGCACCGGCCGCGACCCGGTGGCGGTCAGGGCCAGGACCGGCGGCCGGCCGAGTCGCTCGGCGACGTCGCCGAGGCGGAGGTAGTCGGGCCGGAAGTCGTGCCCCCAGCTGGAGACGCAGTGGGCCTCGTCCACCACGAGCAGCGACGGGTGCGCCGCCGCGAGCCGCTCGACGACCGCGTCGTCCGCGAAGCGCTCCGGTGCGACGAACAGGTAGCCGAGCGAGCCGTCGTCGACGCCAGCCCAGGCCGCCTCGATCGTCCGCTCGCCGATCGTCGAGTTGATCAGCGCCGCCGGGCGGGCGCCGGGCCTTTCGCGCAGCGACGCGACCTGGTCGGCCTGCAGCGCGATCAGCGGCGAGACCACGACGACGAGACCCGGCCGCAGCGCGCCGGCCAGCTGGTAGACCGCCGACTTGCCGTACCCGGTCGGCATCACCGCGAGCACGTCGCGGCCGTCGAGGACCGACGACACCGCGTGCTCGATCCCGGGTCGCAGCGGGTCCCAGCCGAACACCTCCCGCGCCGTCGCGGCGATCTCCTCCGCCCGTCCGGTCGCGAGGTCGTCCAGGGTCTCGATCGCCGTCTCGGTCGTACTCATCCGCGAGATCCAAGCAGGCAGGCCCCTGGAAGCGCCCCCATGTCCAGCCGACGGGGGCGCCTGCCGGTGGAGCAGAACAGCAGGACTCAGCACCATCAGCAGGACCGCAGCGCGAGCAGGATCCTGCTATCGCTCCTGGGTCCTGCTGATGTGCTCTACGACACGTGGACCATCGGGCGGCGGCGGACGTCGGGTTCGGTCTCCCGGAGCACCTCGCGGGTGACGGGGGCGACCTCGCCCTCGCCGGAGACGAGGAACCGGAACATGTTCGACACCGGGTTCCCCTCCGTCCACTCGAAGTACACGTGCGGCACGATGCCGGTCAGGTTCCGGATCTGCAGCAGCACGGTCGCGATGGTGTTCGGCACGTTGCCGGAGGCGACCTCGAGCACGCGGAACCCGTGCCGGACGATGCCGCGGACCACGAGGTCCTCCTCGAAGTCGGAGGAGTCGGTCTTCTCGACCTCGAGGAAGATGATCGAGGCGCGGCCGGGGATGTTGCTGTCCCGCCGCTCCTCCTTCGCCTTGATCTGGTACTCGCGCGCATCGCGGGCGTCGGGCTCGTTCGCGACCAGGTGGACCTCGCCGAAGTCCTCCGCCTCGTTCAGGAACTCGAGCGCGGTGTCGTCGAAGGTCACGCTCGTCGCCCGGATCTCGAACGACCGGCGGACGCGGGAGGCGAACGAGATCACCAGGATCCCGAGGATGAACAGCAGCGCGATGCGCAGGCCGTCGGGCCGCTCCACGACGTTGACGCCGAGCGCGTACAGCAGGATCAGCGCGACGAGGGCGAACCCCGCCATCCGCTTCCACTGCCGCTTCCGGCGCGCGGACAGCGTGACCGCGAGCGCCGCCGAGATGATCAGTACCAGCACGCCGGTCGCGTACGCGCCGCCCTGCCGGTCGACGGAGGCGCTGAAGACCAGGGTGACGACGATCGCGAGCAGGGTGAACACGATGACGAGCGGCCGGATCGCGCGGGCCCAGCCGGGCGCCATGCCGTAGCGCGGCAGGTAGCGCGGCACGATGTTCAGCAGCCCCGCCATCGCGGAGGCGCCCGCGAACCAGAGGATCGCGATGGTCGAGACGTCGTAGACGGTGCCGAAGACGGCCCCGAGGTGCTCATGCGCGAGATACGCCAGCGCTCTGCCGTTCGCCTCACCTCCCGGCCGGAACTCCTGCTGCGGGATCAGCAGCGTCGTCGCGAGGCTGGAGGTGATGAGGAAGAAGCTCATCGTCACCGCGGCGGTGGTGAGCAGCTTCTTCGCGCCCGCGATGCGCCGCTCCGGCCGCTTGCCGGGCTCGTCGCCGTCGCCGCGGATCTGCGGGATCACGGTCACGCCCGTCTCGAACCCGGACAGCCCCAGGGCGAGCTGGGGGAAGACCAGCAGCGCGACGACCACGACGCCGAGGGGGCTGCCGTTGCCCTGCGCCAGCATGCCGACCCCGACGGTGTGGAAGACCTCCGGCTGCTGGAACGCGATGATGAACGAGTTCACGATCACGACGGCGTTCAACGACAGGTAGACCGCGACGAGCACCACCGCGATACCGATCGCCTCCTGGAACCCGCGGAGGAACACCGCGCCGAGCAGCACGATCAGCA
>NZ_CAXTHO010000151.1:0-6102 GCF_964244015.1 uncultured Amnibacterium sp.
TGTGAGCGCCGGTTCCGGCCTGCCGAAGCTCGCACGGCCTGCCGAAGTGCTCAGCTTGGCCCTGTCCGGTGCGGGACGCAGAACGGGCCCGGTCGAGAGACCGGGCCCGTTCGATACGGGTGAGGCGGTTCAGGCGGTCGCGGGCGCCGACGTGTCGGCCGGCAGCGCGGCCTTCGCCGTGGCGACGAGGCCGGCGAACGTCGCCGGCTCGCTGACCGCGAGGTCCGCGAGGATGCGGCGGTCGACCTCGACACCGGCCAGGTTCAGACCCTGGATGAACCGGTTGTAGGTGAGGCCGTTCGCGCGCGCCGCGGCGTTGATCCGCTGGATCCAGAGGCGGCGGAAGTCGCCCTTCTTCTGGCGGCGGTCGCGGTACGCGTAGACGAGGGAGTGGGTGACCTGCTCCTTCGCCTTCCGGTACAGGCGGGACCGCTGACCGCGGTAGCCCTCGGCGCGCTCGAGGATGACCCGACGCTTCTTGTGCGCATTGACGGCGCGCTTGACCCTGGCCATGTCTGTCTCCTGCTCCGACGCGGCCTAGCGGCCGAGCATCTTTCTGATCTGCTTGGCCTGGGGGGCCGCGACCTCGGACTCGCCGGTGAGGCGGCGCGTGAGCCGGCTCGGCTTCTTCTCCTGGTTGTGCCGCATGCCG
The DNA here is from genome assembly GCF_964244015.1 of uncultured Amnibacterium sp. Classification (NCBI taxonomy): domain Bacteria; kingdom Bacillati; phylum Actinomycetota; class Actinomycetes; order Micrococcales; family Microbacteriaceae; genus Amnibacterium; species uncultured Amnibacterium sp. The sequence goes on from NZ_CAXTHO010000151.1 coordinate 653, forward strand.
GCCTGGGCCTTCATGACCTTGCCGGTACCGGTGATCTTGAACCGCTTCTTGGCACCGGAGTGCGTCTTCTGCTTCGGCATCACTGCTCCTGGGATGTCGGGGCTGCCACGGCATCGGTGGATGCCGGGGTGTTCTGGGCGCGGGTCGCAGCGCGCTTGGCGTTCTGCTCCGCCTTGGCGTCGACCTTGCTCTTCGTCGGGCCGATGACCATGACCATGTTGCGACCGTCGATCATGGGGCTGGACTCGACGTTGCCGTACTCGCGGATGTCCTCCGCGAACCGGGCCAGCAGGCGCACACCCTGGTCGGGTCGGCTCTGCTCACGACCCCGGAACAGGATCATGGCCTTCACCTTGTCGCCGGCCTTCAGGAAGCCCTCGGCGCGCTTGCGCTTGGTCTCGTAGTCGTGGGCGTCGATCTTCAGCCGGAAACGGACCTCTTTCAGGACCGTGTTCGCCTGGTTGCGACGGGCTTCCTTGGCCTTCTGCGCCGTCTCGTACTTGAACTTCCCGTAGTCCATGATCTTGACCACCGGAGGACGGGAGTTCGGCGCGACCTCGACGAGGTCGAGATCCGCCTCACGGGCCAGCCGAAGGGCGGTGTCGATCGGGACGACGCCGACCTGCTCGCCGGCAGGTCCGACGAGTCGGACCTCCGGGACACGGATCTTGTCGTTGGTACGGGGATCGCTGATGCGGTGCTCCAAACAGTCGGTTGTGAGTGCGCCGCTCGGGCGGCGCCTCGTGGGTTCAACCGGCGGACGCGCAGAACGATTCCGTGGGGCACGCCCGGGCAGCCGGTTCGCACACCACTCACTGCACCCCGTCGCTCCGTCGCCGGAGGGAGGTGCTTCGACCTCGTCGCCCTTCGAGAAGGCGGGCGGGAGGTGGGATCGCTCCACTTGTACGCCGGGTCGAAGCCCGGAACCGCAGCATCGTACCAGAGCCTCGCCGGGCACCGTCGTCCTCCCCTCTGCGGCCAGAATGAGGGTCGTGACCGACTACCGCTACTCCGCCGACGACGCCCCCGGCGAGTCCGAGGCCGCCGACTCGGACGACGTGCTGGCGGACGCGACGCGCGACATCGCCGACGTGGCCGCCGTCGAGGTGATCGGCGCCGCCGCGGTGCACCTGATGAGCGCCGCCGCGGTGAAGTGCGGGCTGGCGGACGACCCGGGCGCCGAGACCGACCTCGACGAGGCGCGGAAGCTCATCACCGCGCTCGCCGGCCTGATCACGGCTGCAGCGCCGGACCTCAGCGACTCGCACGCGCGCCCCCTCCGGGACGGCCTGCGCACGCTGCAGCTCGCGTTCCGCGAGGCTTCCACGGTGCCGGACCCGATCGGCAAGGGCCCGGGAGAGAAGTGGACCGGCCCGGTCACCTGATCCGCGCGAACGGTCAGACGGCGGGCTGGAGCCTCCGCTCGGCGGGCGGGACCCAGCCGATGGCCGGGGCGACGTGCTTCGCGACCGTCTCGAGGAGACGGGCGTTGTAGTCCACCCCCAGCTGGTTCGGGATCGTGAGCAGCAGCGTGTCCGCGGACTGCACGGCCGCGTCACGGGCGAGCTCCTCCGCGAGCCGGTCGGGCTCCCCCGCGTAGGTCCTGCCGAACCGGGCGTTGCCGCCGTCGAGCCGGCCCACCTGATCCTCGGACGCCTGCTCGCCGCCGAAGTACATCCGGTCGAGGTCGGTCGTGATCGGCATCACGCTGCGGCTGACGGAGACCCGCGGCTCCCAGTCGTGGCCCGCCGCCCGCCATGCGTCGCGGTAGAGCTGGATCTGCTCGGCCTGCAGCTCGTCGAACGGCACGCCGGTGTCTTCGGTGAGCAGTGTGGAGGACTGCAGGTTCAGCCCCTGCTCGGCGACCCAGGTCGCGGTCGCGCGGGTACCGCTCCCCCACCAGATGCGGCGCGTGAGCCCTGGCGACTGCGGCTCGATCGCGAGCGCCTTCGCGACACCGGTCATCCGCGGGTCGGAGGCGGTCATACCGGCGCCGTCGATCGCGGCCATGAAGATCTCGAGCTTGTGCCGCGCGAGGTCGGCGTCGGACATGCCCTCGGGCGGCACGAAACCGAACGCGTGCGCGCCGTGCAGCGCCGTCTCGGGTGAACCCCGGCTCACACCGAGCTGCAGCCTGCCGCCGGAGATCAGATCGGCGACCGCCGCGTCCTCCGCCATGTACAGCGGGTTCTCGTAGCGCATGTCGATCACGCCGGTGCCGAGCTCGATCCGGCTCGTGCGGGCGGCCATCGCCGCGAGCAGCGGGAACGGAGCGGACAGCATCGGCGCGAAGTGGTGCACGCGCACGGAGGCGTTGTCGATGCCGATCTCCTCCGCCGCGACCGCGAGCTCGATGGTCTGCAGCAGGGTGTCGGAGGCGGTGGGCGTGCGCGAGCCGCGCGACGCGCCCCAGTGGCCGAAGGACAGGAAGCCGATGCGCTTCGTAGACATGTCAACAATCCTACGCCTTGCCGGCGGCGCGCGGGAGCGGCATCGTCGCACCATGTCGTCGCTGTCGGCCTTCTTCATCTGCTCGCTCGACCTCCGGACCACCGATGGATCCGGCGCGTTCGACTGGGCGGAGCCGCCCGAGGACGTGCACGCCTTCGCGAACGACCGCACCCGCGAGGTCGGCACCCACCTCTACGGTCGGCGCATGTGGGAGACCATGCGCTTCTGGGAGACGATGCCCGACGAGGACTCGGTGATGGGCGACTACGGCCGGGTGTGGCGTGCGGCGGACAAGGTCGTGTACTCGTCGACGCTGCGCTCGGTCGACACCGCCAGGACGCGACTCGAGCGGCGGTTCGATCCGGCCGCGGTCGGGGCGCTGAAGGCCGGCGCCGACCGGCCTCTCACGATCGGCGGACCCGCCCTGGCCGCGCACGCGTTCGCGGCAGGACTCGTGGACGAACTGGAGCTGCTGCTCGTGCCGGTCGTCGTGGGAGAAGGGCAGCGCGCGCTGCCGGAGGGGTTCCACGCGGGACTCGAGCTGCTGGAGCAGCGGACCTTCCCCGCCGGCTGGGTCCACCTCCGCTACGCGGTCGGCCCGTAGCGTGACGTCGTGGCGAAGCGCGACGCGGTGAACCCGCGGATCTCCACCGTGGTCCTCCCCGAGCTGGAGGAGGGAACGGAGGACGCCTTCCTCCGCGGCGGCCGGTTCGACGGGCACCGGTTCGAGGACCTGGACGCCTCCGGCGCCGCGCTGCACGGCGTCGTGATCGACGAGTGCCTGCTCCGCGCGGTCACCCTCGACGACGTGGTGCTCGACGGCGCGCGGATCGTCGACAGCGTGCTCGACGGCGTCACCGCGACCGCGCTGCGGGCAGCCCGCATCGTGCTGCGCGACGTGCGGATCGAGAGCAGCCGCATCGGCGCCGCCGAGTGGTTCGCGAGCGAGCTGACCCGCGTCGAGTTGATCGGGTGCCGCATCGACTACCTGTCGCTCGCGGACTCGACGCTCGAGGACGTACGGTTCACGGACTGCACCATCGGCGATCTCGACCTCCGCGGCGCGACGGTGCGGCGCACGGCGATCGTCGACTCACGGGTGCGGGAGCTCTCCGTCGGTGGTGCCCGACTCGAGCACCTCGACCTGCGCGGCGCCGACCTCGATCGCATCGACAGCGCCGCGAGCCTGTCGGGCGCGATCGTCTCGACCGATCAGCTCCCCCGGTTCGCACCCCTCCTGGCGGCGGCGCTAGGCATCACCATCGCCTGACCGAGACGTCCTCGAGGCCGTCTGCTCAGCGCGGCGGTCAGCGGATCGCAGGGCGCATGCATATAGTTGTTTGCTGGTAAGCAACATGTTCGGCCGACGGCGTCCGACCCTGACCACCGACCGCCGGAGCCGCATTGACCACCACCGCCCCCGCCCCTCGCCGAGCCATGTTCGACAAGGATCACCCCCACTACAAGTGGGTGGCCCTCAGCAACACCACGCTCGGCATGCTGATGGCGACGATCAACTCATCGATCGTCCTGATCTCCCTGCCAGCGATCTTCAACGGCATCGAGCTGGACGCGCTCGACCCCGGCAACACGAGCTACCTGCTCTGGATGTTGATGGGGTTCATGCTCGTCACCGCGGTCCTCGTGGTGGGGTTCGGCCGCCTCGGCGACATGTACGGGCGCGTGAAGATCTACAACGCCGGCTTCGTGCTGTTCACCATCGGCGCGATCGCGCTCTCCCTCGATCCGTTCATGGAGGGCGCCGGCGCGCTCTGGCTGATCCTCTGGCGGGTGTTCCAGGGCGTCGGAGCGGCGATGCTGTTCGCGAACTCGACGGCCATCCTCACCGACGCGTTCCCGGCGGAGCGCCGCGGCATGGCGCTCGGCATCAACCAGATCGCCGCGATCGCCGGGTCGTTCATCGGCCTGATCCTCGGCGGTCTGCTGGCCGTCATCGACTGGCGCGCGGTGTTCATCGTCTCCGTGCCGCTCGGCATCATCGGCACGATCTGGTCGATCAAGTCGCTGCACGAGGTCGGTCAGAAGAATCCGGGATCGCTCGACATCCCCGGCAACGTGCTGTTCCTCCTGGGCCTCACCTCCCTGCTCACCGGCATCACCTACGGCATCCAGCCCTACGGCGGCAACGCGACCGGCTGGTCGAACCCGTGGGTGCTCGGCAGCATCGTCGGCGGCATCGTCGTGCTCGGCGTGTTCGTGGCGGTGGAGCTGCGCCGGAAGGCGCCGATGTTCCAGTTGCGGCTGTTCAGGTCCCGCCCGTTCGCGATGGCGAACCTCGCCGGGATCCTCGCCTCCATCGGCCGGGGCGGTCTGCAGTTCATGCTGATCATCTGGCTGCAGGGGATCTGGTTGCCGCTGCACGGCTACTCGTACGAGGAGACCCCGCTCTGGGCCGGGATCTACCTGCTGCCGCTGACGATCGGGTTCCTGATCTCGGGCCCCGTGTCGGGGATCCTGTCCGACCGCTGGGGTACTCGCGGGCTCGCGACCAGCGGTCTGCTGCTCACCGCCGCGACCTTCGTCGCCCTGCTGCTGATCCCGGTGAACTTCGCGTACCCGGTGTTCGCGGTCATCACCTTCATGAACGGCGTCGGCTCCGGCATGTTCGGTGCGCCGAACCGCGCGACGATCATGGGCAGCGTGCCCGCGAACCAGCGCGGCTCCGCCTCCGGGATGGCCGGCACGGTGCTGAACGCCGGCTCGTCGCTGTCCATCGGCATCTTCTTCTCGCTGATGGTCGCCGGGCTGGCGGGCTCGTTGCCGCAGGCGATGCGGGCGGGGCTCACCGCCCACAGCGTGCCGGCCGCGGCCGCCGATACGGTGGCGGACATCCCGCCGGTCGGCAGCCTGTTCGCGGCGTTCCTCGGGTACAACCCGATCGAGACGCTGCTCGGACCGTCCGGCATCCTGAAGGGCCTTCCCGCCGCCGACTCGGCCACGCTGACCGGCAAGGAGTTCTTCCCGAACCTCATCGCCGC
>NZ_CAXTHO010000152.1:0-6003 GCF_964244015.1 uncultured Amnibacterium sp.
ATCAGGGGATTCGGCAGGCGCTCCGCGCCGCCGAATCCCCTGATCCGTGAACACCTACAGCTCCGCGAGTGCCGCCAGGACGCGCGGGAGGCCCTCGACCAGGTCCGGGATGACCAGCACGGCGGAGGTGGCCCGCAGCGCCTCCTCCGCGTACGCGCCCGTCGCGACGGCGACGAACGGGAAGCCGACCGCATCGGCCGCCTCCCCGTCGGCCGGGGTGTCGCCGAGGATCACCGCGGTCGCGTCGCCCAGGTCGGCGAGTGCCGCCGCCGTGAGGTCGCTGCGCCGCAGGTGGTGGTCGCCGAAGTACGAGCGGTCCCAGTCGAACGCGTCGACGTCGAGACCGGCGCCCTGCAGCTTCACCCGCGCCCGGTGGGGCGAGTTCCCGGTGAGCAGCCCGTTCGTCCACCCGGCGGCAGCCACGGCGCGCACCGCCTCGTCGACGCCGGGCGCCGCCTCCCGCCGCCACTCGTCCGTGAGGTAGGCGTCCGACAGCTCGTCCATCCGGGCCGAGACCGCGTCGAACAGCGCGGGGTCGCCGCCCCAGCGCTCGAGGCGCTCGGCGAGGATCTGCCCGTCCGTCTTGCCGTGCTCGACCGCGTGCGGCTCGTCAGGGGCCGGACCGACGCCCGCGACGTCGCGGATGGCGCGGTGGTAGTACGTGCCCGCCCTCGCCGAGTTCAGCAGCAGGGTCCCGTCGACGTCCCAGAGCAGGATCTTCCGAGGCTCGATGCGCACCGACCCATCCTGGCGGAGTCGACAATGGGTCCTCGTGCCCTCCGCCCTGCCCATCGCCGATCCCGCTCCCGCGGACGGCCTGCTGCCGGCATCCGTGCTGGAGGGGGCCGACGACCGGGCGTTCGGCGTCTACCTCCACGTCCCGTTCTGCCGGGTGCGGTGCGGCTACTGCGATTTCAACACCTACACGGCGGACGAGCTGCGGGGCGCGAAGCGCGGCGACTTCGCCGGCCAGGCCGCGCAGGAGGTCGCCTTCGCCGCGACCGTGCTGCAGCAGGCGGGGCTGCCGCCACGACGCGCGAGCACGGTGTTCTTCGGGGGCGGTACCCCGACCCTCCTGCCTCCCGCCGACCTCGTGCACATGCTCGGCGCGGTCCGGGACGCGATCGGCCTCGCGCCGGGCGCCGAGGTGACGACGGAGGCGAACCCGGACTCGGTGGACGCGGCCGGGCTCGCGGAGCTCGCGGCGGCGGGCTTCACCCGCGTCTCGTTCGGGATGCAGTCCGCGGTCCCGCACGTGCTGCGGGTGCTGGACCGCACCCACGACCCCGAGCGCGTCCCGCTCGTCGTCGGCTGGGCGCGGGACGCGGGGCTCGACGTCAGCCTCGACCTGATCTACGGCACCCCGGGGGAGTCGCTCGACGACTGGAGGCGCAGCCTCGACACCGCCCTGGCGCTCGAGCCCGACCACGTGTCCGCCTACGCGCTGATCGTCGAGGACGGCACCGCGCTGGCCCGCCGCATCCGCTCGGGTGAGCTGGCGAGCCCGGACGACGACCTCGAGGCCGACATGTACGAGCTCGCCGACGACCGGCTCAGCGCGGCCGGCTACCGCTGGTACGAGGTGAGCAACTGGGCGAAGGCCGAATCGCAGCGCTCCCGGCACAATCTCGCCTACTGGACCGGCGAGGACTGGTGGGGGGTCGGGCCCGGCGCGCACAGCCACGTCGGCGGGGTGCGCTGGTGGAACGTGAAGCACCCCGCCGTCTACGCGCAGCGGATCGCGGCCGGAGGGTCGCCGGCGGCCGGCCGGGAGACGCTCGACGACGAGACCCGAGCCGTCGAGCGCGTGCTGCTCGAGACCCGCCTCGGCGACGGCATGTCCGTCGAGCGGCTCAGCGCTGCAGGCCGCCGTGCGGTCGCGGGCCTGATCGCGGACGGACTCGTCGACCCGCCCGCCGCGTTCGCGGGGCGCGTGCTGCTGACCCGCTCGGGACGGCTGCTGGCGGACGCCGTCGTCCGCCGCCTCCTGCCGCTCGCTACCGGATGAACCTGATCGACAGGGGGTAGGTGTACGGCTCGCCCCGATTCGCGGCGACGGCGGCCAGGATCGAGAAGACGATCGTGATGATGTAGATCGCGGCGGTCAGCAGGAAGCCCACCAGCACGATCCACAGCACGATCGCGACGATGGCCGCGATCGCCATGGTGATCTGGAAGTTCAGGGTGGTCGCCGCGTGCTGTCGCACGAAGGGGCTGCGGTCCTTGAACACGAGGAAGATGATGAGCGGTCCGAGCCAGCCGATCGTGCCGACGCCGATCACGATGCCGACGAGCGCGCTGAGGTGGGTGAGCGTCGCCCACAGTCGACCGTCGCTCTCGCTCAACGGCTGGGCCGCGGTGGGCTGGTTGTAGGACATGAGGTCGTTCCTGCCGTTCGAGAGGAGTTACTTGATGAGTCGCAGCGCGAACGGGTAGCGGTACGAACCGCCGTTGTTGACCCGCACGGCGGCCACGATGGAGAACACGATCACGAGCACGTAGACCGCGAACTGCACGAGGCCGATCAGCAGCGTGATCAGCCCGAAGAGCAGGCCGATGCCGCTCGGGGCGGCGGCGCCGATCCCGCTCGCGATGGCGCCGATGATCGCGAGCGCGACGATCGCGATGATCGCCGTGATCACGAAGTTGAGCGCCTCGCGGGACTCCTGCTTCACCTTCGGGCCACGCGGGCCGAGGATCAGGAAGATCAGCAGCGACGGCAGCAGACCGAGGACGTTGCCCACGTGGGCGAGCGTCGACCAGAGCTTCTCGTCGGCAGGCGACAGGGGCTGGGCAGCCGGAGGGTAACCGGGCGAAGCAGGCTGGGGGTCCGTCATCGCGGGGCTCCTGTCACTCAGTCGGTGTGCTCGTCACACCGGCGGATGGCGCTCAGGGTATCGACAGGCCGGGAGGCGCCGCCAGACCCGCGCGTCACGCGCGGTAGAATTGGCAGTCAGGTGCAGGGAGTGCCAGGCGGAGGGAGCGCGGTGGTCTCGGAGCGCGGTCTCGACGTCCTGCGGGCCATCGTGCAGGACTACGTCTCCTCCCGCGAGCCGGTCGGATCCCGGACCATCGTCGACCGGTACACGTTCGGGGTCTCGGCCGCGACCATCCGCAACGACATGGCCGCCCTCGAGGAGGACGGCCTCATCGTGGCACCGCACACCTCCTCCGGCCGCGTGCCGACGGACAAGGGCTATCGGATGTTCGTCGACCACCTCGCGGAGGTGCGGGCGCTGACCACGGCGCAGCGGCTCGCGATCAGGACCTTTCTGGAGGAGGGCGCGGACCTCGACGACGTGCTGGCGCGCACCGTGCGCATGCTCGCGCAGCTGACGAACGGTGTCGCGCTGGTGCAGATCCCGGTGGTGCCGCGGTCCTACGTGCGGCACGTCGAACTGGTCGCGCTGTCGCCGAGCCGCGTGCTGGTCGTGCTGATCACCGATGCCGGCCGGGTCGACCAGCGGGTCGTCGAGCTGCCGCAGCCGGAGCAGGACCCGTTCGACGACGTCGCGCTCGCAGAGCTGCGCGCCCGCATCAACTCGGCGCTCGTCGGGCGGTTGATCGCCGACGTCGCGCCCGCGATCGACGCGCTCTCGGCGGAGCTGCCGCCCGCTCGGCGTTCCGCGGTCGAGCGGATCGGTTCGGCGCTCGCCGCGACCATCGACGACCGACGGCAGGACCGCCTCCTGCTCGCCGGCACCGCGAACCTCGCCCGCACCGAACGCGACTTCCCCGGCAGCATCCTGCCGGTGCTCGAGGCAATCGAGGAGCAGGTCGTGCTCATGCGCCTGTTCCGCGAGATGGAGCTGGACGACCGGGGCGTCTCCGTCTCGATCGGCCGGGAGAACCCGCTCGTCGGGCTCGCGGAGACCTCGATCCTCGCCGGCGGCTACCGGTCGTCGGCCGGCGAGGTCGCCCGGCTCGGGGTGCTCGGCCCGACGCGGATGGACTACTCGGGGAACATCGCCGCCGTGCGAGCGGTGGCGCGGTACCTGTCGAAGCTCCTCGGCGAGGAGTGATCACACCGGCCGCACGGCGGCCACGACGACCCGTCGCGCACGTCCGCGGCGACCAGGAGGGCCCACGTGGCTGACCATTACGAAGTGCTCGGCGTCGCCCGCGACGCCTCGTCCGACGACATCAAGAAGGCTTACCGCCGGCTGGCGCGTCAGCTGCACCCCGACGTGAACCCGGGCGCGGACGCGTCCGAGCGGTTCAAGGACGTCACCCACGCCTACGACGTGCTCTCCGACGCGCGGCAGCGGCAGGAGTACGACATGGGCGGCTCCCAGGCGGGCGGCCAGCAGTTCGGCTTCGGGGACATCTTCGAGTCGTTCTTCGGCGGCGGCATGCGCTCCGGCGGCCCGAAGTCGCGGCAGGAGCGCGGGCAGGACGCCCTGCTGCGCGTCGAGGTCGACCTGGAGGACGTCGTGTTCGGCGCCCACCGCGACCTCGAGATCGATACGGCCGTGCTCTGCGACGTCTGCCACGGCGCATGCACCCAGCCGGGCACCTCCGTCGCCACCTGTGACATCTGCCGCGGCAGCGGCCAGATCCAGCGCGCGGTCCGGTCGCTGCTCGGCAACGTGATGACCTCGACCCCATGCACCGTCTGCCGCGGGTACGGCACCGTCATCCCGTACCCGTGCACCAACTGCGTCGGACAGGGCCGGGTCCGCGCCCGGACCACGATCCCCGTCGACATCCCCGGCGGCGTCGAAACCGGCCTCCGGCTGCAGCTCGCCGGCATGGGCGAGGTCGGCCAGGCCGGCGGCCCCGCAGGCGACCTGTACCTGGAGATGAAGGTGCGGCACCACGACGTCTTCAGCCGGGCCGGCGATGACCTGCTCGCGACACTCGAGGTCCAGATGACCGACGCGATCCTCGGCACCACGGCGACGCTCGAGTCGCTCGACGGCCCCGTCGAGATCGAGATCCACCCCGGTGCCCAGAGCGCGGAGGTCATCACGATCCCCTCCCGCGGCATCACCCGCCTCCGCGGGTCCGGGCGCGGAGACCTGCGGATCGGCGTGCAGGTGGTGACGCCGACGAAGCTCGACGCGAAGGCGACGGAGCTGGTCCGACAGCTCGCGGGACGGAACAAGCAGAAGGCGCCGCAGTTCTCCCACTTCCAGCAGGGTCTGTTCGCGAAGCTGCGCGACCGCTTCCTCGGCGTCTGAGGCCGTGGCCCACTTCTACCTCGCCGCGGCGCTGTCGGAGGCGGGTGCGGAGCTGACGGGCGAGGAGGCGCGGCACGCGGCGCAGGTCTCGCGCCTCCGCGTGGGGGAGCGGGTCGTCGTCGGCGACGGCCGCGGTCGGGTCGCGGAGGCGGAGGCGGTCTCGGTCGCGCGGGATCACGTGGAGCTGCGCGTGCTGACGCTCCATGACGAGCCGCAGACCGTGCCGCGGATCGTGCTCGTGCAGGCGCTCGCGAAGGGCGGCCGCGACGAGGCGGCGATCCAGATGGCGACCGAGCTCGGCGTCGCCGCGGTCGTGCCGTGGCAGGCGGCCCGCAGCATCACCCGCTGGGCCGGCCCGAAGGTCGACGCGGGGAGGGCTCGCTGGAGCGCGATCGTGCGGGAGGCGGGCAAGCAGTCGATGCGGCCGTGGGCGGTGGAGGTGCTGCCGCTCGCCACCACCGCGGACCTGGCTGCGCTCGGCGGCACCATCCTCCTCCTGGAGCCGACGGCGGAGACGCGTCTTGTCGACGTGGACCTGCCGAGCGATCGGGACGTGGTCCTGGTCGTCGGCCCGGAGGGCGGTATCGCGCCGGAGGAGCTGGACCGGCTCACCGCAGCCGGGGCGACGCCGGTGCGCATGGGCCCGACGGTGCTCCGAACCTCGACGGCCGGCCCGGCCGCGATCGTGGCGCTGGCCGTCCGTCTCGGCCTCTGGCGCTGACCGGTCGGCGCTTCCCGCTGCGCAGCACTTCGGCAGGCTGTCGTTCCTTCAGCAGGCTGGAATCGCCCGTGACGGCCTGCTGAAGGGCGACCAGCCTGC
>NZ_CAXTHO010000153.1:0-5869 GCF_964244015.1 uncultured Amnibacterium sp.
ACTGTCCAGCCGTCGCCGAACGCCTGGGGGCTCACGGACGCCGCCCTCCGGAGCATCCGCGAAGGACGCCCCGGAGGTCGCGGACGGACCTTCTAGGCCGGCCTGTCACTCGCCGAGCTTGTCCTCGAGGTGGCCACGTTTTGGCCACGTTCGAGCGGTATCTGGGGTGACTCGCGAGTGGTCCAAATGACCGAGGAAGCCCACCAGTGCTGGGATCGCGACCTTTTGGCCCTTGCCGGTGAGGGCCTGCACAGGCTTCAAATCCCACCGCCACCGCGTGTGCTGAACCCCCGCGATCCCCGTAACTACGCGGATCGTGGGGGTTCACCCTTTTGTCAGAGGTGCCGTTTGCCCACATTTTGCCCACATCTGTACGACCCAGTCCCTCGTTGAGCCGGTTCGCGACGAGGTCGAGGTCGTCGTCGAAGAGGTCGGCGTAGACGTCGAGCGTCATCGCCGCGGAGGCGTGACCGAGCATCCGCTGCACCGCCTTCATGTTCGCACCGGACTGGATCGCAAGGCTCGCAGCCGTGTGCCGCAGATCGTGCGGGGTCATTCGAGGGATCCCCGCTCGGCGGACCGCCTGGCTGAACCAGCCGCGGCTCGACTCGTCCGTCCTCGTGCGTCGGAGGTAGCCGCCGTCCTCGGCCTCGAAGACCAGCTGCTGGCCCGTCCTGCCGGCGCACTGCGCGACCAATGCGGGGCCAAGCAGCGCGGGGAACGGCACCGACCGCCGCTTGTGCGTCTTCGGAGTGCCGATCTCGATCTTGTCGGCCACCTCGACGGCGTTCACTGTGACGTTGAGGCGGCGGCGTCCGAGATCGACGTCCTGCACCCGGAGACCCACTGCCTCACCCCAGCGCAGCCCGCAGTACGCGAGCACGAGGACGAAGGTCCGCTTGTTGCCGCACTCGAGCGCCAGCGTGCTCCCCTGCTCATGGGTCAGGTACGTGTGCGCCTTCTTGTTCTTGCGTGGCATCTTGACGCCGCGGGCCGGGTTCGACGAGATCCGCCGGTCCCGCGCGGCCACGTCAAGGATCGAGGCGAGCACGCCGTGCGCCCGCAGCACCGTCGTCGCGCTGCGCCCCTCGCTGATCTCCGACACCCACTCCTGCACGTCGCTGTACCGGACCGCCGACACCGGCGTCGTGCCCCACCGCGGCTCGACATAGAGCCGCCAGGCGATCTCGACCGGACGGACCGAGGACGGCTTCAGATGAGTCTGGAACCGCAGCCACGAGGCGCCCAGCACACCGATCGTCTCCCGAGCTGCCGTCGCGTTGACGAACTCGCCACGGGCCATCGCCACCTGTACCGACGCGAGGTACAGCTCCGCCTCGCGCTTCGTGCGGAACCCTCGCTTGTCCGTCTGCGAACGATCCGGCTTCCGATATCGGACCCGGTACCGCCTGCCCGCCGCCGTCTCGTATGCCGAGATCGCACCCATAACGACCGCTCCCGCCGTCCTGCTCCAGCACCTACCGACTCACCGCATCGGCACGATCACTGCTTCCGATCGCACCATCGCACTCCGACACTCCTCGTCGACCTCCACAACCACCACCTCCCGTCACTTCACCTGACACCACATCTCCTCTTCCTTGCCCTGTCCTGGCCTGCCACCTGTACTCCCGAACCACCCTCAGTCAGCAACGCTTTTTCTGCTGAGTGAGGGTGGTTCGGGAGCCGCATCGCGGAGGCGGCGGGCCAGGACAGGGCAAGAAGCCTGAAACCCCTCGCTCAACCCCTCGCACTCAACGAGGTACTCAGCGAGGGGTCCAGACCGCCTTCAGCAGCTCCCGAGGTCGTACTTCCCGGACGCGACTCGGTTTGTCTGCAGAAGGCCGTCGTTCGCTACCCCCGGAGCCTGTTCAGCGCGCGGTCAGCGATGTCGCGGACGCGATACTGCCAAGTCCTCCTCCTCCGATGCCGGCGCTGGATCATTTCCGTCGCGGCAGGATGCGGCCCGACGAGGGGTACACGCTGATCGCCCTCCCCTGGGGTGGCCTCCCATGGGCACTGGGCAACGCGACGGGTGGAGAGCAGCTCCATGACGTGGTGCTTGTAGTTGTAGCGAAGGGGACCCGGTACGCCCTTGCCTCCTGGTGCGGCGATGAGGCTCACGAATTGGGCGAGGATCTCAGCGCTGACCATGGCCGCGAGGGTCGCGACGTTCTGTCCCGCGGTTCCGGGTTCGATTCCGGCGGCCCGCACGTAGTCCTCGTTGTCCAGAAGCCCCTCCTTGTCGAGGAGGACTCGGTCGATGCTGATCTGACGCGAGCAGGTCATGCAGGGCTGGCCTGGCACCAGAGTGTGCACACGCGCTGTCGCACTGCGCATGCGCCCGTCCTCGTTGTTCTCGATACTGATGCCGCCGTCGATTACGGGGATCAGGTCGGCGTAAGCGATCGAGTTGAGAACAGCACGAGCCCACGGACGGTCGACGGCGGACACGATTACGTCGTAGCCGAGCGCCATGTCGAGGCCCTCCGGCGTCGAGATCGAGACCTCGTGCTCGCGGATATCCACGTTCTTGGCTGTCGATTGCGCACGCATGAGCCGCGCGGCGACCTCCACCTTGGACCTGCCGAGCCGAGCGTCAAGGCGGGTTGCGCCGATCATCCTGTCAAGGTTCTTCACCTCGACTTCGTCGAAATCCATGAGCCCGATCGTGCAGATGCCGGATGCGGCCAGCCGGAGCGCTACATCGAGGCCCACGCTGCCAAGACCGACGACCAGGACGCGCGTGCGGGCGAAGTCCGCTTGAGTCGCGTCGCCCCACGCGGACACGGTCCGGATCTGCCGCCTCGTCGACGGGGGTGGAGGAAGCAGCTCTGGATTGAAAGATTGCGCGAGGCGGTCGCCAACAACACGCACGCTGGCAGCGGGCTGACGTGCTCCGCGCCCTGACCAGAAGCGCGCCGACCAGGTTGCATTGCCACCGGCGAGAGTCATGCCGATCATGGGAAGGCCCGTGAGCTTCGTGATCAGGCCCGCATAGCCGGACTCCGTGTCCTCGTCGGTCTGGCTCATTTGCTGCCATAGGCGCGCTTGCGGATGCGAGTGCAGCAGCACCAGACCTTCGCCTCGCTCGGCCGCGACCTGTCCGACCCTGACGATCCATGCACCAGTGAATGAGGCATTGCCATGGACTCGGCGTTCGCCGTCCTCAGGGACCACGACCGATCTGATGCAGGCGGTCGTGTCCCCGGCACTGCGGCTGGTCGACGGGGAGTAGGTCGCTAGACAGACGTCCTCTTGTCCGTCCGCGCGGATGAGTGCCTGTCGAAGTTCTCGATCGGAATCGGCGCGCATGGCCACCGACAACCCCTGCTCGTTCACGCCAGCGCCGATCCGAGCACGAAGCGGACGTGAGCGAGCCAAGCTTGCGTGGGGTCGGTCACCCGTTCCCACGCCTCAAACGATCGTGAGTGGCGGGTATATCCGGGAGCGGTCTGGGACTGGTCGGGATTCGGCGACTCGAGCTGGACCGCGGCGGGGAACTGCACCCAGTGCGGCGGCATGGCGGGCCAGGCGGCGAGCTCTGCAACCGCGACCGCGGTTCGAATGATCTTCCCTTGGTGAGGTCCGCGCGGGCCGCGGACCGAGTAGAAGACGTACTCGTTGTCACGCTCAGCTTCGGCACCGTGTTGGTTGAGTCCGGCGACGAAGCCCTCCACGCCGCTCGCACTCATGCGACGCTCCCGCTCTGGCGCAGCGATTCGAACTCCTCGCCGTCCTTGATCTTGATGACCTCGCTGTCCCGGTACGTCTCGACAGCGTGCTTCGCGATGCGGGTGAGGTCGTACTGAGCGGGGTCGAGTCCGGCGAGTCGGAGCAATGCGTCGGCCTGCCAGGTGCGGTCCCACACCTCGAACGACTTGGAGTCGATCTTGATGTGGAGGGCGGGGCGCTGCTTCTCGACGTCGGTCTCGACGACGTCCTGCTGTGACATGGGTCCTCCTGGACCTTGGTGACACCGCGGGCGATCCGCGGCTCGCTCAGCACACTAGCGCGGTGACGCACCAATACGAAGGAGTGACACACGGCTGCAACGGCGGCTTGCTTCACCTGTGGTGCGGATGCGCCCATACACTGAGCGACATGCGACTGACCATCGCGTGGGCCGCGTGAGCGACCCCGCCGAGCCATCCGCGGGCCGGAACCGTGCTGAGGGTGTTGAAGCCCGACTTGATCTGTCTCAGCTCGGACCGCTGTTGCGCGAGCATCGCGGCAACCTGTCCATCCGTCAGGCCGCCGCCGACGCTGGCGTGAGCTTCTCGACCTTCTCGCGTGTGGAAGCCGGCTCACAGCCCGACCTCACCTCGTTCACGTTGCTGTGCTCGTGGCTCGGTATCTCGCCCAACCAGTTCTTCGCGCCGGCCTCCGAGCGGGAGCAAGACCCGCTCGAGGTCGCGATCTCACACCTCAGTGCAGATCCGCGTTTGGATGGAGACAAGGCCAAGAGCATCGAGGAGATGCTCCGCACCATGTACAGGGCTCTCGCGTCCGCGGCGCCAGCGAAGCCCTTGCTGGCCGTGCACCTTCGCGCCGCATCGGTGATGCGACCAGGCGTCCCGGGGCGTCTGAACGACATGTTGAGTGCAATGCACGCTGAGCTTGAGGCCCGAATCGCATCCGGGAAGCTGTGACCCTTCGACGTGGCTTCAAGACCGAAGCGGAGAAGCGGGCGGCCTCTGTTCGGGCCGAGCTTGGTCTTGCTGCGAACGATCGCCTAGACCCACGCGACCTCGCCCTTGCCCGCGGAGTTGCCGTTGTCGATGCGGACACGCTCGTTCCGCGCGAGCAACTGGAGGAACTCGAAGCGCTCCAGGCGTACGCCTTCTCGGCCGCAACATTTCACATACGCGATCGGACGGTGATCGTTGTGAACAACCTCCACGACATCGGCCGTCAAAACAGCGACATCAGTCACGAGCTCTCCCACGTCCTACTTGATCACGACCTGTCGGAGGTGCGCGAGCTGAACGGGATGCCATTTCGAACATGCCGCCCTGAGCAGGAGGAGGAGGCGACGACGCTCGGTGCCACACTCTTGCTGCCGCGGGAGCTGCTGCTTTCGGCGCTGCGGCACCGGCTGACCGTTGCGCAGATCGCGGTGCAGTACGAGGTGACGCCCGTGATGGCTAAATACCGTGTCAACACCACCGGTGTCGCTCGTCAGCTCGGCCTTACTGGGCGCTGACTCGGGAGCGCCGCATGAGGGCGCAGGCGCGTTACGTCGGTCTCTGCCCGCCTGAATCGGGCGGTGGAGAGGTCGGCGTTCTTGCGTTCGATGACCGTCTGCATCGAGGCCGCAGTGCCGGACCCGGTTGAACGAGCCGCACGACGACGCCGAGCGCTCGACCGCGGCAGGCTTCGCTGGAAGGGCCACGGACACGAATGACGTGTCGACGACCTTCGTGGGCGTTGACGAACCTGACCCTGGGCTCTGCCGTGCGAATCGTGATGAACGGTACGGCGCCTGCGGGGAGCGTTCTGCCCACAATTTGCCCACACTTCTGTGAGCAGCGATGCGGTCCGACGCAACCGGGTGAGATCAAAATAACTGGTCAGAGCCTGCTTCTGAGATCTGGTTCGAACCCGTGATAGCCCTCTGATCGAGTTCAAATCCCACCGCCACCGCCAGTCACGAGACCCTCTGCTTCCCCGGAACGACGCGGAAGTAGGAGGTCTCGTTCGTTCTGCCCGCGCGTCTCGCCGGGGTCCGTCACTCAGCTCCCGTCGTGCTGATCGCGCCCGCCTCCTCCCTGTGCTCCCGCGTCGTCTCTCTTCCTCGGTCTCTGGTGTGCACTCGGTAGTCAGTAGCACTGATTAGTGGTACTGTCCGTTGCTAGGTACTGATACC
>NZ_CAXTHO010000154.1:0-5737 GCF_964244015.1 uncultured Amnibacterium sp.
CGCCGCTGCGTGACTGTCCCGCCTGCGTCGGCGGGCGGGACAGTCACTCGGAGGCGGGGGAGGCGGGCTAGCGGGTCAGGATCCAGGCGGCCGCGTACGACTTCGAGTTCGCGCCGTCGATCTGCTTCGCGGGGAGCGCGGCCAGCTGCCGCAGCGCTGCCGGCTTCGACCCGCCCGCCAGCACGTCGTACATCAGCAGATAGTCCGCGAACAGGCCGGTCTTCGCGGTGCGCGCCTCCGTCAGGTCCGTCCGCATCGCCGCCTTCGAGGTCCGGAGGTAGCCGGCCGCTGGGCTCATCGGGATCAGCTGGATACCCAGCTTCGCTGCCGGATCCGCGCTGAACCAGGTCGCGCTGTCCCGCTTGCCGCCCCAGAGCAGCGACACGAAGGAGTGCTGGAAGGCGGGGAACGCGGTCAGGTCCGGGTCGAGCCAGAACGTCTTCGTCGCGGCGGCTTCATTGGCGAGCAGCCACTGCGCGGTCGAGCGGAGCCCGGCGTCCCTGCGCACCTGCGCCCAGAGCGCGAGGCCGTTCCAGGCGTTCACCGCCTCGGAGGTCGACTCCTGGTTGTTGCCGTCGGCGAATGGCGAGTAGCCGCTCGCCCACGAGTGGCCCGCCCACGGGTCGTACATGCGCAGCGCCGGGAGCCCGCGCTGCGCGGTCGGCGAAGCGATGTCGGCCGCGAGCAGGTCGATGACGGGCCCGATCTTCGTGGCGAGCGAGGGGCGGTCCCGGACTGCGACCGCGGCCGCGTAGAGGAAGTAGCCGTAGTGGAAGTCGTGGTCGTTGAACTGCTCGCTGCCGTAGGAGGCCTCGAGGCCGACCACGCCGCCGATGCGGTTGTCGCGCACGAAGCAGTGGGTCGCGCGGGTGCGGCAGCCGTCCACCTCCGTCCACTCGATCAGCGCCTGCTGCAGCTTCTTCCGCGCGGTCGCTGCGGACGCCGGATCGTGGACCGCCTTCGCGACCGTCAGCAGGTTCGCGAGCCGGTAGAGCCACTTCCCACCGCCGTAGGTGTCGGCGGGCTCCGCCGGCGTCGCGCGCAGGTCGCGTCGCAGCTGCGCCCGGATCGCGGTCAGGCGGGCTGCGGAGGCATCGCCGAGGTCGAGCGAGTCGGAGGCACGGACCGCAGCGACCCGGTAGCCGATCGTGCGGCCGGTGCAGAGCGACAGCGTGCCGAGCGACGACAGGACGCTGCCGGCGCTGCATCCCGCTCCCCCGGCCTGCTGCATCGCCGTGGCCGCGAGGACCGTCGGCCTGCTGCCGGTGGTGTGGTAGGTCAGCTTCGTCGC
Source organism: uncultured Amnibacterium sp. (assembly GCF_964244015.1). NCBI lineage: Bacteria > Bacillati > Actinomycetota > Actinomycetes > Micrococcales > Microbacteriaceae > Amnibacterium > uncultured Amnibacterium sp. The sequence goes on from NZ_CAXTHO010000154.1 coordinate 1,292, forward strand.
GACCCGCTTCCCCGCCGTCGAGTGCGACACCGCGGAACCGGTCACGACGCCGTCCGCGCCGGTGGCGAGCGTGGTCGCCGAGACGTCCTTCGGAATGGCCCACAGCACCGCCCGCTGGCCCGCCGCGAGCTGGAGGCGCGTGCCGGACACGCTGCCGTCGGGCGCCTTGACGCCGTAGGTGGTCCCCGCGATCACGGTCTGCAGCGTGCCGTCGGAGGCAGGCTGCAGAGCGGTCGTGAACGTGGCCGAGAGCGCGCGGCGCGCGGTCACGGCGACGTACGGCCAGCCCTCCGCGGTGAGCACGTCGGCCGCGCCGAACCGGCTCGTCACCGTGAGCGCGTCGTAGTCCGTCACCTTCAGGGCGGCCCCGCTGAAGCGCAGACCGAGCCCCGCGACCGCCGAGCCGAAGATCGTGTCCGCGGTCCCCACGGGCTGCGGCAGCCCGATCGCGAAGCCGTGGGCGGAGGCGGTGTACGACAGGGGCATCGGGAAGACCGGCTGCGGCTTCGCACCGAAGACCAGGCCGGAGAACCAGCGGTTCGTCGGGACCGCGAGCCCCGCGGCGAGTCGCGCGGGCCGCTGCTGCGCGGACTTCTGCGGCAGCGTCCCGAGCGCTGCGCTGAGCGCGGCGGGTGCTTCACGCGATGCGGCTGCCGTCGGCGCGGCGCGCTCGACCGTCGCGGTGCAGCCCGTGAGCAGCGCGCCCAGAGCGGCGATCGCCGGGAGAAGCAGGGCGAGTCGGCGTCGCCCCACGGTCACAGGCCCACCTTGCGCAGCAGCGCCCTTCCGGCGTCGAGCACGCCGGAGAGCGGCCCGTCGTCCTTCAGGTGCACGGTGGCCGTGACCGGGGTGCCCGACTGGATCAGGCCGCCCTCGCCGCCGTCGACCAGCTGCGTGCTCGTCACCTCGATCTGCGCGACCGCACGGGCGCCGGCGGTCGACACCGCGATCTCGCCGACGCGGCCCTCCACGGTGCTCTGGTTCGGCAGCAGCAGATCCACGACCGCGCCGTGCGCGAGGCGGCCGTAGTCGGTCGGGGTCAGCGAGACCTTCGCCGTCACCGTGAGCGATCCCGCCTTCGCGATCCTCAGGAGGGTGTCGCCCGCCTGCACGAACATGCCGGACCGCACCTCCAGGCCGCGTACCGTGCCGTCGACGGCGGACTCGAACTGGATCACGCCCGTCTTCGAGACCGAGTACCCGAGCGAGCTCGTCGTCACCAGCCCCTGGCGCAGATCGTGCAGCAGGCTGGCGCTGCGCACCGCGACCAGAGGCTGCCCCGCGCGCACCTGCTGCCCCTCCTTCACCTCCACCTGCGTCACGGTGCCGGAGTACGTCGAGCCCACCGGGTAGTCGACCGCGGTGATCGTCGCGGTCTCGCTCGTCGCGCTGTGCTGCCGCTGGTTGAACACCAGCGTGAGCGCCGCGACGAGCACGAGCACCCCGATCGAGCCGAACAGCAGACGGAATCGGTTGCCCCAGGTCATGCGACTCCTGCCATGCGCTCGTCGGACTCCGCCTCGAAGGCCGGCACCGCCGTCAGCGACGACACCGGGGCGGTCACGATGCGGGTGACCCGGCGCGCGACCCGCGCCTCCCGCTTCATACGGCCGTGCTCCCTGGCGGCGAATCCGATGAAGGAGCCGATGATCAGGGTGTTCGTGATGTTCCAGGCGGAGGCGAGTGTCACGACGCCGTTGTCCATGTCCCGCCAGACACCCACGGCGCTGGTCAGGGCGAGGAACAGGAAGGTCAGCATCTGCGGGACGATGTAGTTGAACGGCGACGAGACCTTGCCCCTGCTGCCGGTGGCGCTCCAGGTCGTCCTGCGGCCCGTCAGCGCGTTGCTCAGGGCCTTCAGGTGGATCGGGAACGAGGCGGCGGAGAGCAGCAGCGTCTCGAAGCGGAACGAGCCGACCGCGTAGAACGCGAGCCCGATCTGCATGCCGTAGAAGCCGGCGTAGTAGAGCGCCCAGGTCAGCGGGGTGATGACGAGGTTCATCGGCCGCAGGTCGAGGAAGATCTCGAGCGGCGGCACGAGCAGCAGCAGCGCCGTCGCGATGCCGGTGAGGTAGTGCGTCGCGGTCGAGAAGTACTGCAGCCGCTGGTCGAGCGTGAGGCGGCGGCGGAAGCCGAAGGGGTTGTGCGTCAGCAGGATCTCGAAGCCGCCGGTCGCCCAGCGCAGCTGCTGCTTCGCGTACGCCGCGATCGTCTCCGGCGCATCGCCGATGGCCAGCACCTCGGGGAGGAACACGCTGCGCCAGCCGCGCTCGTGCAGGTGCAGCGAGGTCCAGACGTCCTCCGACGCCGACTTCGTGTACATCCCGCCGATGTCGTCGATCGCAGCGCGCCGGAAGATCACGTTCGTGCCGACGCAGAACGCCGCGTTGAAGCGGTTGCGGCCCGGCTGGATCAGCTTGTAGAAGACCGTCTGCATGTAGCCGGCGCCGCGGGAGATGAAGTTGGTGAGGTTCCCGTAGGTCTGCGGGGTCTGCACGAAGGCGACGCTGCGGCGGGAGAAGAACGGCAGGGTCTCGATCAGGAACTGGTCGGACGCCACGAAGTCGGCGTCGAGGATCACGAAGTACTGCCCGGTCGTGCGGGCGAGCGCCGCGTTGATGTTGCCGGCCTTCGCGTGCTCCCGCTCGGGGCGGCGGAAGTAATGCGCGCCGCTGGAGCGCGCCAGGCGGCGGACCTCGTCGGAGTGGCCGTCGTCGAGCACGTAGGTGCGGTGCCGGCCGTGCATCGCGACCGCCGCCTGCACGGTGCGGCGGATGACCGCGAGCTCCTCGCCGTAGGTGGTGATGAACACGTCGACGTCGACCTGCTCGCCGGCGACCCGCAGGGGCCACCGGCCCGGCTCCCGCTCGAGCGCGGACTCGCGGATGAAGCGGCCGTCGAACAGCAGCTCCTTCGCGCGGTGGTAGCCGTAGTCCCTCGGATCCTGCGAGCCCGCGAGGATCGTCCACATCGACAGCAGCGCGGTGATGACGAGCACGGACTCCGCGCCGATGACGAGCAGCCAGGGCAGCAGATCGCCACGGTTGGCGGGGTTCAGCAGGAACGACCCGTAGGCGACGATGCCGAGCACGCCCAGCAGGACGAACAGGACCATCGTCGGCGACTGAGCGGTCGCCGACTCGGTGGTGCGGCCGAGCTGGCCGGCCCCATGGCGGTTGTGCATGGTGCGGTGGGTTTTGGCGCGTCTGGGCAAATCGCGTCGGTCTCCTCGGTGCGTGCTGCGGAGCCGATGTCAACCACCGGTATCCACCGGCGTTGGCGTCGTGCATGTCCCACCCAGGGCGGAACGACCCCAGTGTGGGGGGCACGTCCGACACAGGTCGGGAACGACACACGTCTCGGCGTGTCGTTCACCGAATTCGTTCTCATCGTGTGCATGCAGGAGGTTGCCAGGGTCGATGGAGTAAGCGAGCGGGCTGCTTCCCATTACGGCGTGTCGCGCGACCTTCCTCCACGCCACGCCGTGTCGCTTCCGGGCTGATACCACGCAGTCGGTCATTCTGAGATCAGACCCCCTCGTTCGGGGGCCGGGAAGCACCGGAGGACACCGATGGGCACTGTGCTGATCGTCGATGGCAGCGATGTCTGCCGAGGTCCGATCATCGAGTTCGCGCTGCAGAAGCAGTTCATGGGCGAGGGACCGATGGCCGAGGAGACGGTGATCAGCCGCGGCCTCGAGACACCGGGCCAAGGCCTCATCTGCGACCTGGCCGCCGGGCGCCTCGGCGCCTCGATGCGCGCCGCGACCTTCTCGGTCAGCCACCGCAGCCGCGCTCTCGCTGTGGAGGACACCGAGCAGGCTGACCTGATCCTCACCGCCGAGCGCGCGCACCGCTCGGCGGTCGTGCGTCTGTCCCCGTACGCCCGCAGCCGCACCTTCACGCTGAAGGAGGCGCTGGTGCTGACCTCCGTCCTCACGGACGAGGTGCGGACCGGCCGCTCCCCGAAGCCGACGACGCTGCCCGAGACCGTCGCGCTGCTGGACGAGGTGCGCGGGTCGATCCCGCTGATCGAGCCGCCGATGCACACCAGCGTGTTCCACCGCGACCGGGCCCTGCCCGCCTCCGACCCGCTCGCGCTGGTCGACGGCCACCAGGACGCCGCGCTGCACCGTCACGCGACCGACGAGGCGTACCAGGTGGCGCTGACGCTCGGATCGCGGATGGTCGACCTGGCCGAGGACCGCGTCGCGCGCATCGGCTCGACCACGAACGACTGGTGGTGGCGCCAGCACGCCTGACCGGCGTCAGCCCCCGGCGACTCCTCGGGGAGTCGTCAAGCCCCGCGCGTCTGTACGCCCCGTTGGGTCGTCGCCCGGGTCCGCATCCGCCTCCGGATCAGCGGCTGGACGACCGCAGCAGCACGCAGCGTGCGCCGCCGGCCTCGAAGGCCGCCGTTCTGCGGCGGACCGATTGCGCGAGCCGA
>NZ_CAXTHO010000155.1:0-5420 GCF_964244015.1 uncultured Amnibacterium sp.
CGGGGTGGTCTCGAGGCTCGCTTCGCTCGCACCTCGACCAACGAGGCCGGCGGGGCGGGGAGGGCGGACGCTGCGACGGGATGCGGGGCAACTGCGCGCCCGGAATCCCCGGATTTATGAAAGGGCGCGGAGGCCTCGGAGGAGGGTGGCCGTGGTCTCCGGGGGGATGGGGTAGCTCGCGCTGAACGAGAGGCGCGTCACCAGGCCGGTGAAGCGCGCGCGCAGTTCAGCGGCGACCTCGGCGCCCGAGCCCACCGTCGCGAACGCGTCCAAAGCCTCGTCCGACACGAGGCTCGGCATCGCGTCCCACTCGCCTCGGCGGGAGGCGGCGTGCAGCTGCTCGTGCAGCGCGCCCCAGCCGTGCGCCTCCAGCACCGGGAGGTAGGTGGGCGTGCTGCCGTAGAACGCGATCTGCGCCCGCGTCGCCGCGATCGCCACATCGAGCGACGCCTGGTCGTCGCCGACCGCGATCAGGGCGGGCAGCGCGACGCCGACGGCGGCCGGGTCCCGATCCGCAGCGGCGGCGCCGCGCCGCAGCGCCGGGAGGCTCACGTCGGTGAGGTAGCGCCGCGTCGTGAAGCTGTGCGCGTGCAGGCCGTCGCCGACCTCGCCGGCGACCTCCGTCATCCGCTCCCCCACCGCGGCGAGCCAGATCGGCGGCGGACCGCCCGGCAGCGGCGGCGGGCTGAAGAACGGCGTCATCAGGGTGTGCCGGTAGAACTCGCCCTCGAACCGCAGCGGCTCGCCCGTCTGCCAGGTCGCCCAGATCGCCCGCACCGCGCGCACGAACTCCGCCATCCGCGCGGCGGGCCGGGACCACGGCATCGAGAAGCGGCGCTCGATGTGCGGCTTCACCTGGGAGCCCAGCCCGAGCAGGAACCGGCCGCCCGAGATCGCCTGCAGGTCGTGCGCGGTCTGCGCCACCGTCATCGGGTTCCGCGCGAACGCGACCGCGATCGTGCTGAGCAGCTCGATGCTGCTCGTCTCCCTGGCAGCGAGCGCCAGCGAGAGAAAGGGATCGTGCCGGGTCTCGGAGGCGCCGAGCCCGTCGAACCCCTCCGCCTCCGCCTGTGCGGCCCGGCTCGCGAGGGCGAGCGGATCGATGCCGGGGTCGCCGCCGAGGTCCACACGGAAGGGGAACGCGTCGTCGTCGGCCGCCATGGGTTCATCCTCTCCCCGGGCGCTCGTCGAGGGCCGCGAACGGACCCCGGGCAGCTGCCGGCTAGGCGGAGGCGCGCAGCAGCAGGCGGTGCCGGACCGTGCGCTGCACGGCGGCGCCGGATCGCGGCGCCGAGCCGTCGATCATCGCGACCGCGAGTTCGAGCGCGTGCGTGGCGACCTCGTCGAGGTCGACCGCCAGGGTGGTCAGGGTCGGCGTGACCAGGGTGCCGACGGGGAGCCCGTCGACGCCGACGACGCGGACGTCCTCCGGCACCTCCACGCCGGCGGCACCGCAGGCGGCGAGCACGCCGAGCGCCATCAGGTCGTTGAACGCGAGGATCGCGTCGTGCGGGGCCCCGGCCGCGAGGATCCGGAGGGTCGCCTCCGCCGCGCTCTCCGCGGTCCGCTCATCCGCCGAGACCACGTGGGCGTCGATGCCGTTCGTCGCGAACGCCTCGACCATCCGTGCCGCCCGAGCGGTCCGACCCACCGGCCGGCCGGCGTCGAGGACGATCGGCGCGCGCACCCCGACCGCGACGAGGTGCGCCACGACCGCGTCGATCGCCTCGGTGCGATCGAGCTGCACGGCGCCCCTGGTCAGCGCGCCCGCGGGATCCAGCTCGACGACCGGGACGCTGCCCAGCAGCCCGATCCACTCGGCCGCCCGAGCGCCGAAGTACCCGATCACGGCGTCGGTCTGCGCGCCGAGCGCGAGGACCATGCGGTCCGCGTCGCCCGAGAGCGCGACGTCCGCGAGCATCACGTTCCAGCCCCTGGCCGCCGCCACGCGGACGACCGCGGCCGCGAGCTCGGGCGAGTAGGGGTTCCGCAGGTCGTCGACGATCAGGCCCAGCTGCTGCTCGCCGCCGAGCACGAGCCCGCGGCCGAACCGCGACGGGCGGTAGTAGAGCGCCTCCGCAGCGGACAGCACCCGCTGCTTCGTCGCGACGCTGATCCCCGCCATGCCGTTCATCGCTCGCGTGACGGTCTGGCGGGACACGCCCGCCGCTGCCGCCACGTCGAGGATCGTGGCGCGGCCGGACAGCTCGTCCCCGTCGCTCAGCCGCGGAGGTCCAGCCACGCGACCTGCTCGGGCGTGAGCTCGACCGTCAGCCCGGTCATGGAGGAGCGCGCCTCCGCGATCGTGCGCGGACCGAACAGCGGGAAGGTCGGGAAGGGCTGCGCGAGCACGTACGCGAGCGCGACGGCCGTGGCCGGTACGCCGAACTCGTCGCCCAGCTGCGTCGCCCGGCGGAGGCGCTCGAAGTTGTCGTCGCTGTAGTAGCAGCGCACGAGCTCGGCGTCGCCGGTGAAGTCGGGACGCGCCCGGGCGAAGAAGCCGCGCGCCTGCGACGACCAGGGCAGCAGGGGCACCTGCCGATCCTCCAGCCACCGCTTCGACGCCGGATCGGTCGCGTGCCGGCAGCCCGCCCACGGCACGTCGTACGCCTCCGCGAGCCCGAAGTGGTTGCTGAGGATCCCGAGCTCGAAGCGGCCGTTCGCCCGCGCGTAGGCGTTCGCCTCGTCGAACCGCTCGAGGCTCCAGTTGGAGACGCCGTACACGTGGACGCGGCCCGCGCGCCGGTGCTCGTCGAGCACGTCGACGAACTCCCCGACCGGCACGTCGGGGTTGTCGCGGTGCATCAGGTAGATGTCCGCGTAGTCGGTGCCCTGCCGATCGAGGCTCTCCAGCAGCTGACGGCTGAGCGACTCCGGATCGCAGAACGGGGTGTGCGCGCCCTTCGTGACCACCACGACGTCCTCGCGGATGCCGCGGTTCCGGATCCACCGGCCGAGCCGCTGCTCGTACGCCCCACGGCCGTACTGCCAGGCGGTGTCGAACGCGTTGCCCCCGTGCTCGACGAAGTGGTCGAACAGCGCCGAGGCGTGCGTGAGATCCGGCTGGTTGTCGCAGCCCATGATCAGCCGGGAGATCCGCTTGCCGACGCCGGGGATCTCGCCGTACCGCATCGGGGTGCCGGGCAGGGCGGCGAGCGGACGGCCGGAGACCGTCGGGACGTCCGCGTCCTCCGCCTCGAACGGGTAGCGCAGCCCGATGGCCGCGCGCCAGCGGTCGAGCGTCCTCGCCGCGGCGAGGGACTCGTCGAGCGTCATCTCGGGCGCCTCGACGCCGCCGCTCGCGAGGACGCGGGCGGTCGCCTCGGCCTCGAGGGCGTAGGGCGCATCGTCGCGGAAGGTGATGGTGCGCGGCGCTTCGCCGGTGGTCGCGATCTCGATCGCGAGGTCGTCGCCGACCGCGTAGGGCCTCGGGAGGTGGATGCGCCCGCGGGACCCGACGATCGTCAGGTCGTTGCGGTCGTCGATGCGGACGCCGGTCCGCAGGGTGGCGGTGATGCCGCCCGGGTAGACCAGGTCGGCGACCGCCCACTCGTCGACGCCGGTCTCGCCGATCGTGCCGGAGGCGACGAGGTCGGCGGGCTCGATCACGGCGACCCCGGAGGCGGCGGCCGCGACCTGCGCGGCGAGCGTCAGCGGGTAGCAGCCCACGTCGAGGATCGCGCCGCCCGCGGTCGCCTGATCGAAGAGGCGACCCTGCCGCTCCTCCACCCGGAACGCGAAGGAGGCGTCGATGTGCCGGACCTCGCCGATCGCGCCGTCGCGGATCAGGTCGAGCAGCGCGAAGGTCTGCGGGTGGAACCGGTACACGAACGCCTCGATCAGCGGCACACCCGCCTGCCGGGCCGCGTCCGCGAGGACCATCGCGGTGCCGTGGTCGACCGCGAGCGGCTTCTCGCAGAGCACCGCCTTGCCCGCCTCCAGCGCAGCCAGGACGAGGTGCGCGTGCCCCGTGTGCACGGTCGCGATGTACACGGCGTCGACCCGCGGATCCGCCAGCGCCTCCTCGTAGGTGCCCGCCGTGGCGCCGGGGTAGCCGTGCTCGGCGGCCTCCTCGGCGAACGCGACCGACCGGGCGGGGTCGCTGCTGCCGACCGCGACGACGACGCCCGAGCTCGCGTGCAGGTCTCGGAGGAAGGTGCGCGCGATCCTCCCCGGGCCGAGGACTGCCCATCCGGTCGTGGTCCCGCTCTGCTGCGCCATCGAAAGCTCCCCCGCCCGGCCGTGAACGTTCACGGCGTCAGAAGACGGTACCCCGTGATCTCGAGGCTCGCTTCGCTCGCACCTCGATCAGCGGGGGCACGCCGGTCGAGGTGCGAGCGCAGCGAGCCTCGAGACCATCCCGACCGCGCGAGGGGTCAGTCGTGGCTGAGGAGGGCCCTCCGGGTCGCGAGCCGCATCTCGAGCTCGTGGGAGATCATGCGGCCGAGGCGCTCCAGGATGTCGCGCTGGTCGAGGGTCAGCGTGCGCGGCCGGTAGTCCGCGACGCTGAGCGCGCCGAGCGTGTACCCGTCCACGCTCGTCAGCGGCACGCCCGCGTAGAACTGCAGCGCGAGGTCGCCGGCGATCAGCGGGTTGCTCCGCGTCGACGGGTCGGCGCGGGCGTCGGGGATGTAGATCGGCGCACCCGTCTGCACCACCGTCGCGCAGAGCCCCGGGTCGCGGCCGATCTCGCCGCCGTCGAGCCCGTGGTGCGACTTGAACCAGATGCGCTCGCTGTCCACGATGCTCACCGTCGAGACCGGCATGTCGAGCACGCGCGCGGCGAGGCCGGTGATGCGATCGAAGGCGCCCTCGGGCGGCGTGTCCAGCAGGTCGTACCGGTGCAGAGCGGCGATCCGCGCCCGCTCGTCCTCCGCCGTCCGCAGCACGGGGTCGATCCGGCGGTGACGCCCGAACTCGTCCGCGATGAACCGGCGGAAGCGGATGGCGAGGTCGGTCGCGGTCGGCCGGGCAGCCGGATCGGTCGCGGTCGCGGCGCGCAGCAGGTCGCCGAGTCCGTCCGGGATACCGGAGGGGATCAGCGGCGCGGTCGTGGGCTCGGCGGCGCGCGGCACGGGGTCGGGGAACGCGGCACGGCCGGTCAGCGACTCCAGCACGAGCAGGCCGATCATGTAGACGTCGCCGGCGAACGACGGCGGCTCCCCCGCGAAGCGCTCGGGGCTCCAGTACGAGACCGCCGCCGGATCGGAGGCCGGCGGCAGCGCGGGTCGATCGAGCCGCACACCGGCGGTGAGGTCGGCGATCTGCGCGCGGAGGGACCCGTCCTCGCGCTCGGCGAGGAACACCGACCGGGGGGTGAGGCCGACCAGCGCGATCCGGTGCTCGTGCAGGTACTCGAACGCCTCCGCCAGATCGAACCCGAGGTAGCCCGCCTGCTGCGCGGTGAGCGGCACGCCGGA
>NZ_CAXTHO010000156.1:0-5256 GCF_964244015.1 uncultured Amnibacterium sp.
GATGATCGGCTCGCGGAAGATCACGCCGCCGAGGATGTTGCGGATCGTGCCGTTGGGGCTCCGCCACATCTTCTTCAGGCCGAACTCCTCCACGCGCGCCTCGTCGGGCGTGATCGTGGCGCACTTCACGCCGACACCGTGCTTCTTGATTGCGTTGGCCGCGTCGATCGTGATCTGGTCGTCGGTCTCGTCGCGCTTCTCGATGCCGAGGTCGTAGTACTCGAGGTTCACGTCGAGGTAGGGGTGGATCAACGTGTCCTTGATGGACTGCCAGATGATGCGGGTCATCTCGTCGCCGTCGAGCTCGACGACCGTGCCCTCGACCTTGATCTTGTCCGCCACGGTGCGCTCCTGCCTGTTCCAGATGTCGGTCGCGCCGTGCGCTGACCGCCGTTCACCCTACCGACGCTCGGCTCCGCCCCTTCTCCGGAAGGACGCATCCCTCGGAGGCGCGCGGATCGCTACTGTGAGCGCGTGGCCGACCTCCGCCTCGAACCCCTCTCTGCGACGACCGTGGTCGCCGCGAACTCGCTGACCCTGAAACCGGGTCAGGAGCAGTACGCGGTGCCGGTCTCGCACGCGGAGGCGGAGCAGTCCGTGGACCCCGAGGGCGCGTGGCCCCGGGTCGTGCTGGACGGCGACGAGGTCGTCGGCTTCATCAAGGGCAGCTTCGACCCGCACGAGACGCGGCCGGAGTTCCGGTGCTGCATCTGGTCGATCAACGTGAAGGGCTCCGCGCAGGGCCGCGGCGTCGGCCGGTTCGCGGTGCACGGTCTCGCGGACGAGGCGCGCTCCCGCGGCTTCTCCCGCCTCACCGTGATCTGGGAGCGGGGCGACGAGGGCCCGGAGGACTTCTTCCTCCGCGTCGGGTTCCGCCGGGAGGGCGAGACCCGCTTCGGCGAGGTCATCGGCGCCCTCGACCTGTGACCCGGGCCGTCCCCACAGGCACTCCGGGCGAGTTCGGACGAAGCGGGCGTCCGTTCCCGCCCGGCTCGTCCGTTCACGCCCGCACTGCGTGCTGATGGCGGTCTTCGACTCCTCCGGCGCCTACACCGAGGCCGTCGTGGACGTGGTCGCTGCGATCCCCGCCGGCTGCGTGATGACCTACGGCGACGTCGCCTGGACCTTCGGCCGACCCGGCGCCCGCGCCGTCGGGATGGTCATGCGCTTCCACGGCTCCGGCCTGCCCTGGTGGCGCGTGGTCCGCGGAGGCGGCCACCCGCCTCGGGGCCTGGAGGCGGAGGCGCGCATGCACTATGAGGCGGAGGGCACGCCCCTCCTCCCCGCGACGACGGACGCGGGCTATCGCATCAACCTCGCGAGGGCGGCGTACGTCCCAGCGTGAGATTTCATCTTTACGGAGTTTTGGCAGCGGCTCCGCCGCGCCAAAACTCCGTAAAGATGAAACTCAGACGAGGGAGTCGCGCCAGGCGGCGTGGAGGGCGGCGAAGCGGCCCGTGCCCGAGATCAGGTCGGCGGGCGACCCGTCCTCGACGATCCGGCCGTGCTCCATCACCAGCACGCGGTCCGCGATCGCGACCGTCGAGAGCCGGTGCGCGATGATCAGCGCCGTGCGGTCGGCCAGCAGCGTCTGCAGCGCCTCCTGCACCAGCCGCTCGCTCGGGATGTCGAGCGATGCGGTCGCCTCGTCGAGGATCAGCACCTCCGGGTCCGCGAGGAACGCCCGCGCGAACGAGATCAGCTGCCGCTGCCCCGCGGACACCCGGCCGCCGCGCTTGTTCACGTCGGTGTCGTAGCCGTCCGGCAGCGACCGGATGAACGCATCCGCGCCGACGGCCCTCGCCGAGGCCTCGATCTCGGCCCGCGTCGCGCCGGGGCGGCCGAGCTCGATGTTGTCCGCGACGGACCCCGAGAACAGGTACGCCTCCTGCGTCACCATCACGACGGCGCGGTGCAGGTCCTGGTTCGTCAGGTTCCGCAGATCGACTCCGTCGAGCGTGATGCGGCCGTCGGAGGGGTCGTAGAAGCGGGCGATCAGCTTCGCGAGCGTCGACTTGCCCGCGCCGGTCGACCCCACGAGCGCGATCGTCTGACCGGCCGGCACATCGAGGTCGAAGCGCGGCAGGATCTCCCGATCCGGCCGGTACGCGAACCGGACGCCGTCGAACCGCACGCGGCCGGTGACCCCCGTCGCGAGCGCCTGCGGCGCCACGGGCTCCGCGACGGTCGGGGCCTCGTCCAGGACGCCGGAGATCTTCTCCAGCGCCGCCGCCGCCGACTGATACGCGTTGTAGAACGTCGCGATGGCCTCCATCGGGTCGAAGAACCGGCGCGCGTAGAGCACCGCCGCCAGCAGCACACCGATGGCGAGCCCGTCGTCGATGACCCGGAACGCCCCGAACAGCAGCACGGCGGCGACCGTGAGGTTGCCGATCAGGGTCAGCCCGGGCTCCATCACCGCGAACAGCCGGATCGCCTTCGCGTTGATCGAGCGGTAGTCCTCAGTCAGCTCCTCGTACTCCCGCTCGTTGCGCCTTTCTTTGCGGAAGGCCTGCACCGCGCGGATGCCCGTCATCGTCTCGACGAAGAACACGATCAGCTTCGCGGAGGCGACGCGGGACTCGCGGAACGTCGCCGCGCTCCTGGCCTGGAACCAGCGGATCAGGAACGCGAGCGGCACGAACGAGCAGAACAGGACCAGCCCGCTCCAGCCGTCGAGCAGCACCAGGGCGACCGCGGTGAACAGCATGTAGAGCACGCTCTGCACGAGCTCGTTGATCCCGCCGTCGAGCAGCTCGCGGATCGAGTCGAGGTCGCTCGTCTGGCGGGAGATGATCCGACCGGAGGTGTACGACTCGTGGAACTCGAGGCTGAGCCGCTGCGTCTGCACGAACACGCGCTCGCGCAGGTCGATCAGCATCGCCTGGCTGATCCGGGCGGTCTGCACCGTGTACGCGGCGATCAGCACGCCGGCGCCCACCCCGGCGAGCAGGTAGACGATGACGGACAGCGCCAGCGGCATCGCCTGGCCCTCGACCAGGGACGGCAGGCCGGTGTCGATGCCGTAGGCGATGATCGCCGGCCCGATGACCTGCAGGCCCGTGCTGACGACCACGACGAGCGCCGTGATGACCAGCCGCTTTCGCAGCGGCGCGAGCAGGCTGCCGAGCAGGCGCAGCGAGCGCTGCCGCAGCTCCTTCTGCTCGGCCCTGGTGAAGTCGCGGCGCTCCTCGCCCCGCGTCCCGATCGGGGTGCTCATGCGTCCACCTCCTGCTGGGTCTGGCCTCCGACGACCCCGGGACGCAGCTCGTCCTCGAGGCTCGAGATGACGAACCGGTACCGCTCGCTGGTCGCGAGCAGCTCGCTGTGCGTGCCGACCGCGATCACGCGGCCCTGCTCGAGCAGCGCGACGCGGTCCGCGAGCTGCACGGTGGAGGGGCGGTGGGCGACGATCAGCGCGGTCGTGCGGGTGAGCACCTGCCGGAGGGCCGCCTCTACGAGCGCCTCCGTGTCGACGTCGAGCGCCGACAGCGGGTCGTCCAGCACGAGCACCGCGGGGTTCGCGGCGACCGCTCGGGCGAGCGCGAGGCGCTGCCGCTGCCCCCCGGAGAGGCTGAGCCCCTCCTCGCCGATCGTGGTCTCGAGCCCGTCGGGGAGGTCGTACACGAACTTCGCCTGCGCGATGTCGAGCGCCTCCATCAGCACGTCGTCGCCCGCGTCGGGGCGCCCCAGCAGCACGTTGTCCCGCACGGAGGCGGAGAACAGCGTCGCCTCCTCGAAGGCCATCGCGATGTGGGTGCGCAGCTCCATCCTGGTGAGGTCGCGGATGTCGACGCCGTCGAGCAGGATCCGGCCGCCGGTGACGTCGTACAGCCGGCCGGCGAGCTCGACCATCGTCGTCTTGCCGGAACCGGTCAGCCCGACCAGCGCCATCGTCTCCCCCGGCTCGATCGACAGGTCGACGCCGTCGAGCAGGTCGGGTGCGGAGGCGGGAGCGTCGGGGTAGTGGAAGTGCACGCCCTGGAACTCGAGCCGGCCGTGCGCGTCGGCGATGTGGGCGCTCTGCGCGGGCTCCTGGATCGTGTTCTCCTCGTCGAACACCTCGAAGAGGCGGTCCGTCGCGGTGCGGGTGTCGAACAGCATCGACAGCAGGAAGCCGATCGATTCGAGCGGGAAGCGCAGCACGGTCGCGGTGGCGAAGAACGCGACGAGCTGCCCGACGCTCAGCGCGCCGATGCTCGCCTGCCAGACCCCGGTCAGGAGGCACAGCGCGAACGCGACGTCGGGCACGAGCAGCAGCCAGAGCCAGATCTGCGCGACGGCCTGCGCCTTCTCGATCTCCGTGCCGCGCAGCTCCTCCGCGCGCTGCAGGAAGCCCTGCAGCTTCGTGCGGCTGCGACCGAACGCCTTCAGCACGCGGATGCCGTGCACCGACTCCTCCACCAGCGTCGCCAGGTCGCCCTGCTGGTCCTGGCTGCGGCGCGCGACGATGTGGTACCGGCGCTCGAACCGGAACCCGTTGATCCAGAGCGGGACGGAGCAGACCATGAACACGATCGCGAGCAGCGGGCTCATCAGCAGCAGCACCACGAAGCCGACACCGATCGTGATCATGTTGACGACCAGGTAGATGAACCCGAATGCGATGAAGCGGCGGATCAGGCTGAGGTCGGTCATCGATCGGGACAGCAGCTGACCGCTCGGCCACCGGTCGTGGAACGCGACCGGGAGGTCCTGCAGCTTCGCGAACAGCGCGCGGCGCATGCTCGCCTCGACGCGGGTGGCCGGACCGACGATGAAGAGCCTGCGGGCGAAGTAGAGCGCGGCTTCGACGACGCCGAGGGCCGCGATGATCGCGACGGCGCCCGGGATCGCGGCCGCGTCCTTGTCGGCGAGCGGGCCGTCGACGATCCGCTGCAGCACCTGCGGCACGGCGAGGGACACGAGGGACGCGGCGAGGGCCATCGCCATCGCGATGAGGATGCTGCGCCGCACGGGTTCGACGAACGGGTCGAGGCGTCTGAGGGCCTGCAGCGTGCTGGGCTGACGAGCGCCGTGCTGGCGTCCTGGGTCGGTCATGGTGTTCCTTCCCGCCCGCGTGCGATTCTGGCGCAGCGCGGAGCGGAGACGTCGGGAGCGCCGTCACCGGCGCTGGACGGGTGGCCGCCGTGCAGGCGGCCGGAGGTGGAGCGGAAGGGGGCGGTCGTCAGGCCCGCGTGCGGAGCGCGGGGGTGACGACGGGTTCGGCGACGGTCGTGAACATGTCGGCCTCCTGCCACTCGATCACCGCGACTC
>NZ_CAXTHO010000157.1:0-5249 GCF_964244015.1 uncultured Amnibacterium sp.
CGCGGTCGACGGGACCGCGATCGAAGAGCTCGAGGTACCCGCGAGGGCAGAGGAGCTCGGCCTCGATCCGCATCCGGAGGGCGGCTGGTACCGGCGCACCTGGACGTCGCCGGTCAGGGTCGAGACGCCGAACGGCGACCGGCCGGCGGCCACCATGATCGTGTTCCTCCTGCCGCCCGGCGAGGCGTCGGCCTGGCACACGGTGACCTCCGATGAGATCTGGCTCTGGCACGGCCCGGACCCGGTCGTGCTCGAGCTGGGCGGCGCAGGCGACCGACCGCTGACCACCGAGCGGATCGAGCTCGGCCCCGATCACGTGCAGGGCCGCGTGCCCGCCGGCGTCTGGCAGCGCACCCTCCCCTCCGCGGGCGAGGCGCTGGTCAGCTGCGTGGTCTCCCCGGGCTTCGACTTCGCGGACTTCGCGCTCGAGACCTGATGGAATCAGCTCTGCAGGACTCGGACGATGTTGCCGGAGGGGTCGCGGAAGGCCGCGTCGCGCGGGCCCCACGGCTGGTCGGCCGGCTCCTGGATCACCTCGGCGCCGCTCGCGGCGGCCTTCGCGAACGTCGCGTCGAGGTCGTCGGTCGCGAACACCCACGGGCCGAGCGCGCCCTTGACCACGAGCTCCTCGAGCGCCTCGCCGTCCGCCGGCGAGCGGCCCGCTTCCGGGTCGGACAGCACGATCTGGGCGCTCCCCGGCTCACCGAGCGTGATCCAGCGGTGGCCGCCGGAGGAGACGTCCTGCGCGACCGGCATACCGAGCGCGTCGCGGTAGAACGCGAGCGCCGCCTCCGGATCCGAGACGACGATGGGCGAGTAGTGCAGCGAGATCGGCATGCCCACGACGCTAGGCCGCGGTCGTGGTCCGGCCTTCTCCGATCCTGCTCAGTCGCGGCCGTGTGATGGTCCGCGCGGTGCAGTCGGGCATCAGCGCCTCCGCCGTGTGCTCGGCGGCGCGGTAGGCGGACGGCGTCATCCCGACGACCTGCGTGAAGCGCGAGCTGAACGAGCCGAGCGAGGCGGAGCCGACCTGCATGCACGCGTCCGTCACGGAGGCGCCGGCCCGCAGCATCGCGCACGCGCGCTCGATCCGTCGCGTCATCAGGTACTGGTACGGCGTCTCGCCGTAGACCGCGACGAAGCGCCGGCTGAAGTGCGCGACCGACAGGTGCACGGATGAGGCGATGGCTGCGACGTCGAGCGGCTCGGCGTAGCGCCGGTCCATCAGGTCGCGGGCACGACGCAGGAGCACCAGCTCCTGTCGACGCTCCGGGGTCATGCTCGGGACGGTAGCGGGCGGGGGCGCCGAGCGGGCCGAGCGTCGGCAGGCCGAGCCGCCCGCTGGTCGCGATCATGGAGCGGTGAATCCGTTGTGAAGGAGTTTCTGCGCGGAATGCGCCGAACCTCCTTCACAACGGAATGTTACGGGCCGAGACTGCGTCGTGACGTGGCGTCGCTAGCATCGGCGGCCGTGATCCGTCGCCGAACTCTCCTCGCCTCCACCGGCCTCGCCGCCGTCGCGCTCGCCCTCAGCGCCTGCAGCGGCACGGCCGCGCCGGCCGCCTCCTCCGCCTCCTCTTCCGGTGCCGCGAGCGCGAGCGGCCCCGCGTCGCTCGCGACCCTCACCGCGGGCAAGCTGACGGTCGCGACCGGTCAGCCCGCCTACTCGCCGTGGGTGGAGGACGACAAGCCCGAGTCCGGCAAGGGCTTCGAGTCCGCCGTGACGTACGCGGTCGCGAAGCAGCTCGGGTACGCGGCGAGCGACGTGGTGTGGGTGCGCTCCACGTTCGACTCCGCGGTCACGCCCGGCGCGAAGCCGTGGGACCTGAACATCCAGCAGTTCAGCATCACCGCCGCTCGCAAGCAGGCCGTCGACTTCTCCTCGCCGTACTACACGACCACCCAGGCGGTCGTCACGACGAAGGGCTCGAAGGCCGAAGGCGTCACGACGCTCGCCGGGCTGAAGGGCCTCACGATCGGCGTCGCGTCGGGGACCACGAGCCTCCAGGTCGCCACCGACAAGATCGGGGCGCCGAAGGTCTACAACAGCAACGACGACGCGGTGCAGGCGTTGAAGACGAAGCAGATCGACGCCATCGTCGCCGATCTGCCGACCGCCTTCTACATCGCTGGCGGGCAGCTCGACGACGGCGTGGTGGTCGGCCAGATCGCGGACTCGACCACCGGAGGCGACGAGTTCGCGTTCGTGCTCCCGAAGGACTCGAAGCTCACAGCGCCGGTCAGCGCCGCGGTCGACGCGATCACGAAGTCCGGCGAGCTGAAGACGATCACCGACAAGTGGCTCTCGTCCGAGGTCGACGCGCCCGTCCTGCAGTGACCCCGCCGCGCGAGGTCAGCGCCGTCGAGGTCGACCGGCGCGCGTTCCGGCGGCGGCAGTCGGCGCGCTCGGTGCTGCTCGCGGCGGTGTCGACCGTCGTCGTCGTCGCGATCGTGCTGCTCGTGCTGGCGGTCACGCCCGGCACCGCGGTCGTCGTGCGCACGTTCTTCGACCCGGTGGAGGCGGTGCGGGTGTTCCCCGCCGTGCTCGCCGGGCTGTGGGTGAACGTCTACGTGCTGTTCTTCGCGGCCATCGGGGTCGCGGTGTTCGCGACGCTGCTGGCCGTGGTCCGCACGCTGCGCGGCCCGGTGTTCGCACCCCTGCGGCTCCTCGCCGCCGTGTACACGGACGTGTTCCGCGGCGTGCCCGTGATCGTGATGATCCTGCTGATCGGCTTCGGCCTGCCGGGGCTGAACCCCTCCGTGCGCTACGACAGCCGGCTGCTCGGCGGCGTCGCGCTCGTGCTGACCTACTCCGCCTACGTCGCGGAGGTGCTGCGCGCGGGCATCGAGTCGGTGCACCCCTCCCAGCGGCTGGCCGCGAGGTCGCTCGGCCTCGGCTACGGTCAGACGCTGCGCCTGATCGTGTTGCCGCAGGGTGTCCGCCGGGTCACGCCCGCGCTCGTGAACGACTTCGTGTCGATGCAGAAGGACGTCGGGCTGATCTCGATCCTCGGCGCGGTCGACGCGGTGCGGGCGGCGCAGATCCAGGTGGCCGTCACCTACAACTACACGGCCTACGTCGTCGCCGGGCTGTTCTTCGTGCTGCTGAGCCTGCCGTTCATCCGGCTCACCGACGTGCTCGAGCGCCGCGCCCGCGCCCGCCAGCAGCAGGGGAGCGTGGTGTGAGCACGGTCCTGCGCACCGAGGGTGTCGTGAAGGCGTTCGGCGAGCAGGTCGTGCTCGACGGCGTCGACATCGAGGTGGCGAAGCACGAGGTCGTCGTGCTCATCGGCGCCTCCGGGTCCGGCAAGTCGACGCTGCTGCGCACCATCAACCTGCTCGAGCCGATCGACGACGGCCGGATCTGGCTCGGGGACGAGGACATCAGCGACCCGCGCGTCGACGCCGACCGCGTCCGCGGCAGGATCGGGGTCGTCTTCCAGCAGTTCAACCTGTTCCCGCACCTCTCGGTGCTGGGCAACGTGACCCTCGCGGCACGACGTGTGCACAACACCCCGAAGGCGGAGGCGGAGGCGAACGGCCTGCGGCTCCTCGAGCGGGTCGGGCTCGCCGATCGCGCACGCGCCTACCCGGACCAGCTGTCGGGCGGCCAGCAGCAGCGGGTCGCGATCGTCCGCGCGATCGCCACGAACCCCGAGCTGCTCCTCCTGGACGAGATCACCAGCGCCCTCGATCCGCAGCTGGTCGGCGAGGTGCTCGACCTGGTCGCCGAGCTGAAGGATCAGGGCTCGACGATCCTCATGACGACGCACGAGATGCAGTTCGCGGAGCACGCCGCCGACCGCGTGATCTTCCTGAAGGACGGCCGCATCGCCGAGTCGGGCCCGCCGGCGCAGGTGCTGCGCGACCCGCAGCACCCCGACACCCGCGCGTTCCTCTCCCGCATCCGCGCGCGCTGAGCCCTGCCGGCGGGCTTCACGCCGCGGGGAGATGCCGCGCGATGAGGGAGAGCACCTGCGGGGTGTTCGGGACGCCGGCTGCCCGCTCCAGCTCGCCGTTCGTGCCCGACAGCACCGTCGTGGGCGTCGCCTGGATGTCGAGCCGCTCGCTCTCCTCCAGATGCAGGGCGACGTTCACCTCACGGAGCACGACGCGATCGCCGAGCAGCCTCGTCGCGTCCTCCAGCGAGCGCCGCGTCTGCGCGCAGGCGCCGCAGAAGCTCGAGCTGTAGAGCGTCAGGACGAGCGGCACATCCGCTCCAGCGTCCGGGGCGTGCAGCGCATTCCCGCGCGCTCAGGCGACCGGCTCGAGCACCGGCTCCTTCGCGGGCAGGCCGAGGTAGGCGAGCACCGCCTCCGCGTCGTGCAGCAGCGCGTGCTGGGTCCGCTTCGGGAGGGGCACGAAGGGCGCGATCCGCACCCGGCCGCCGGCGATGCGCCACAGCCCGACGGCGCGCCCGTCCGCGAAGGCGAACGAGCGGAACACGCCACCGAGCACGACGTCGTGCTCATGCGGCCCCAGCACCGGCGCGCGGGAGACCCAGCCGTGCAGGATCGGGTCGAAGTTGCCGAGCAGGCGCGTCGGGAGGGGCTCCGGCGCGGCCCGATCCGGCAGGTCCAGAAGGCCGTCGCCGGCGTCGACGGCCTGCACCGCGGCGAGGCCCGCGCGGGCGTCCCGGAGGGGCAGCTTCGCCCACATGGCGAGGTCGCGGTCGGTGGCGGGCCCGTGCCCTTCGAGATAGCGGCGCGCGAGCAGCCCGAGCGCGACCGGACGGTCGAGCGGCTCGGGCGCCGGTCCGAGCCAGTCCTCCGCCAGCACCATGCAGTGCTCGCCGTCGTGGACCGGGCCGCGGATCAGCCGGTGCCGGAGGGTCGCGGCCAGCAGGACGTGCACGAGCGCCTGCCCCTGCGTCGGCACGCCCGCCGCGTCGAGTGCGACGCGCAGCTCCTCCCGCGTCCTCGGCCCGGCCGACACCTGCAGGGCGACCGTCTCGATCGCGAGCTCCGCGAGGCGCGGCGCGATCCCCTCCTGCGCCAGCCGCCTGGCCGACTCGGTCGCGAGCTGCGGGGTGGTGAGGTCGTGCAGCCACCAGAAGTCGTCGGCGGTGACGAGGTGCAGCGTGCCGCGGTTCAGCCACGACACGACGAGGCTGCGCGACCCGGTGAGGCCCGCGTCCACGTCGACGGCCGTGACGGTGGGGAGGGTCCTGGCGCGGACCGCGAGACGGAACCCGCGGGGATCCTGCCCCTGCACGGCGAGCACGCGCCGCACCGCGTCCTCCGCGGTGG
>NZ_CAXTHO010000158.1:0-5237 GCF_964244015.1 uncultured Amnibacterium sp.
CGGGGATCCTGCCCCTGCACGGCGAGCACGCGCCGCACCGCGTCCTCCGCGGTGGTCGCCCGCGGTCCGCTCAGCAGCTGCGCGGTGCTGTGGGCCGCGATCGCATCGCCGGGCACCGGCCTCGCGCTCACACCGACGTCAGTCGAGCAGCAGGGCCCAGCCGTCCAGGACGCTGCCGTCCTGGTCGAGCCCGTAGGCGGCGAGGCGGCGGACCCACTCGGCGAGCCCCGCCTCGGTCACCGACACCTCCGACGTCGTGCCGCGGACCGTCCAGTCGTCCAGCTCGCCCTGCGGCTCGGTGGCCGTCGCCGCGTAGCCGAGGTCGTCGCGGATGCCCTCCAGCAGCTGGTTCGCGACCTCCTCGTTCGGTGCCGAGAACGCGAACTCGATCAGCGCACCGCCCGAGACGCCGTTGCCCACGATCGTCGACCAGTCGTCGCTGTTCATGGTCGTCAGCTCGTCGACGATCTCTGCGAGCTCGCCGACGTCGATGTCGTCGGACACCTCGGGCACCGTGTCCTGGATCGGGTTCACCACGGAGCCAATCCTGTCCTACCCCGATGACCTGCGGAGGTCGGCAGCCTACGCTGCGCATTCGTGAGCGAGGGTGCGACGAACGACGCCGGAACCGACCTCGCGGCCCGGACCGCCGCCGAGGTGCGCGTCGCCGTCGGCCGGCTGCATCGACGGCTGCGGCTGCTGAACGAGGGCGGGCTGTCCGCCTCGCAGAGCTCCGCGCTCGTCCGCATCGTGAAGGGCGAGGCCGACACCGCCGCCGCGCTCGCGGCG
The DNA here is from genome assembly GCF_964244015.1 of uncultured Amnibacterium sp. NCBI lineage: Bacteria > Bacillati > Actinomycetota > Actinomycetes > Micrococcales > Microbacteriaceae > Amnibacterium > uncultured Amnibacterium sp. The sequence continues at coordinate 790 of NZ_CAXTHO010000158.1, forward strand.
CTGGACGGCGTGCGGCCCCAGTCGATGGCCGCGACCGTCGCCGCGCTCGAGCAGGACGGCCTGCTGGCGAGGTCGGAGGATCCCGCGGACGGCAGGCGGTCGATCCTGCGGGCGACACCGGAGGGGGAGGCGCTGTTCCTCGGCAACCGCGCGGCACGGCAGGAGTGGCTCGCGGCGACCCTCCGGGAGAAGCTCGACGACGCCGAGCTGACGACCGTGCTCGAGGCCGCCGCGCTGCTGCAGCGGCTCACCGAGCGATGACCGCGTCGTCGTGAGCCGCTGAGCGGCCGATGCGCGGCAGCCGGTCGATTCAGTGGGCCAGCTCCCACACGGCGCCGAAGGGATCGCGGAAGCTGAGGGTCCTGGGGCCCCACGGGCGGTCCATCGGACCGTTCAGCAGGTCGATGCCGGCCGCCGCGAGCTCCGCGGCGGCTGCGTCGACGTCCTCGACCTGGATCGTGTAGACCGCTCGCACGCCGCCGGGCGTGCCGACCGGCGCGGGGTCGACGAGCTCGATCGCGGCGTCCGAGGTCAGCAGGTTGATCATCGTCGGGCCGACCCGGAAGACCGCGGAGTTCTCGTCCTCCCAGGCCACGGACCGTCCGAAGGCGGAGGCGTAGAACGCCTTGGCCCTCGCGAGGTCCTCCACGATCAGCGTGATGGCGAAGATGCCGTTCGAGACGTCCATCCCCGCATCATCGCCGACGTGGCGCGACCGGTTCGGCGGGGGAGGCGGGCCTCGTGAAGACCGTCGAGGCGCTCCTGCCGTTCACCGGCGACGCACCGCTGTCCTGACCAGCTCGTCGACGAGGTCGGGCAGGTCGAGCCCTGCCGCGCGGCACATCCGCGGGAACCCGGACTGCGGGGTCATCCCGGGCATGGTGTTCACCTCGTTCAGGACCGGGCCACCGTCGGTGACGAAGAAGTCGAACCGGGACAGGCCCCGGCAGCCGAGCGCGCGGAACAGCCGGGTCGCGGCGTCGACCAGCGCCGCGGTCGTGGCGTCGTCGATGACGGCGGGGAATCGGACGGCGGCGGTGCCGTCGTACTTCCGCGACGTGTCGAACACCGCCCCCTCCGCGACGCCGTACTCGATCGGCGGCGGCACGAGCAGGCTGCCGTCGCGCCGCTCCACGACCGCGAGCTGCACCTCCCGGCCCCGCACGTACGACTCGACGAGCACCGAGTCGCCCGCCTCCCGTGCCGCGACGACCGCGGCACCGAGGTCGTCCGCGTCCGCGACCACCGAGACGCCGACGCTCGACCCCGCGGTGGTCGGCTTCACGACGACGGGCGGCGTCACGGCCGGCACGGCGTCGCCGGGGAGCAGGAGGATCCCCGGAGCCACCGCGATCCCGAGCGAGACCGCGACCGCCTTCGTCGCGTGCTTGTCCATCGCGATCGCGCTGCCGATCGCGGGGCAGCCCACGACCGGCAGCCCCGCAAGGTCCGCGAGGGCCGCGATCGCGCCGTCCTCGCCTGGAGCGCCGTGCAGCACCGGGAACACGACGTCGCAGGAGGCGAGGATCCCGAGTCCCGCGGCGAGCGACGCCGCGGGGGTGGCGGCGAGTGCTCCGGCGTCGTCGGACCAGACGCCGGCCCGGTCGATCGTGAGGGGCACCGGTTCGTACCCGGCCGCGGCGAGCGCCGCCACGACGGCGGCGGCGCTGCGGAGCGAGACGGCGTGCTCGGGGCTGCGGCCTCCGCCGACGACGGCGACGCGGGTCATCGCCGGCCGTCCAGGACCCGGGCGACCCTGGCGCCGATCCCGGTGACCACGTCGTGCTCGATCGTGCCCGCCCAGCGGGCCCAGTCGGCCGCGGTCGGCTCACCGGAGGCGCCCGTGCCGAACACGGTGGCGACGTCGCCGATCTCGACCCCCTCCGGTCCCGCGTCGACGACCACCTGGTCCATCGAGACCCGCCCGATCACCGGGCAGCGGCGCCCTCCGATCTGCACGGCCGCCCCGTCGGCGAGCCGGCGGGGCAGGCCGTCGGCGTAGCCGAGCGGCAGGGTCGCGAGCACCGTGTCGCGCGCGGTGCGAACCGTGTGGCCGTACCCGACCGGGGTGCCGCCGATCGCCCGCCGGAGGAGCACGACCGGTGCGGTCAGGGTGAGTGCGGGGTGCATCCCCGGACCGATGCCGACGAGCCCCGCCCCGATGCGCACGAGGTCGAAGGCCGCCTCCGGCAGTCGCAGCGCCGCCTCCGTCGCGGCGAGGTGCCGCACCGCGGGTCGCAGCCCCACGGCGTCGACCTCGGCGAGCGCCCGGCGGAACACGGCGATCCCTTCCCGGTTGCTCGGATCCGAGGGCTCGTCGGCGCACGCCAGGTGCCCCATCACGCCGACGACCTCGATCGTGCCGAGCCGCTCGGCCGTGGCAGCGGCGGCGATCAGCGCCGCCCGATCCGCGGCTGCGGCGCCGTCCCGCGCCATCCCCGTGTCGACGTGCAGATGCACGCGCGCGCGACCGCCGGACCCGGCCGCGGCGTCGACCACCGCCCGGAGGTGACGGATCGAGGACATCGCGACATCGATCCGGAGGCGCAGCGCGGCCTCCCACGCGGCGTCGACCGGGAGCACCCAGCAGAGCAGCGGCGCGGCGACCCCGCCGCGCCGGAGCGCGACCGCCTCGTCGAGCGTCGCCGTGCCGAGCCAGGTCGCGCCCGCCGCGAGCGCGGTGCGAGCCGTCGACGCCGCGCCCGCGCCGAAGCCGTCCGCCTTCACCACGGCCATCACGGCGGCGCCGCTGACCGTCGCCGCCCGGCGCACGTTCGCGGCGATCGCCGCGGAGTCGACGTGCAGCTCGGGGCGGGACGGCCGGGGCGGCTGCAGGGCCGGCGCGACCTGCCCGCTCATCGTCCGGCCCGCACGAGGCTCGTTCTCGGCGCCTCGACCGGTCCGTAGAGCGCGGCGGTCGCGCGGACGCTCCACGCCCAGTAGCGGTCGCCGTGGCTCCAGTGCCACCACTCGGTCGGGTAGTTGACGAAGCCGGCTCCCGCCATCGCCGTCCTGAGCAGCCGGCGCTCCTCGCGCACCGCGTCGCCGACGACGGCGTCGCTGAAGCACGCGCCGCGGCTCTCCTCCGGGGTCGCGTCGATCGGCGTGCCGAGATCGATCCCGCGACCGAGCCGGTCGACGAGCGTCACGTCGACCGCAGCCCCCGCGACATGCGGCGCGACCTCGATCGGGGACACGAACCGGCTCGTCAGCCGGCGCTGCTCCTCCGGGCCTGCGAAGGGGTGCGCGACGGCGACCTGCATCGCGTATCGCTGCCAGATCGCGCGCTGGTCGTCGGGACGGCGGTGCCCCTCCACGACCCGGAGACGGCGGCCGGGAGGCAGCAGCAGCTGCGCGACCGCGAGCCGGGCGGCGACCCCGGAGCGCACGAACGGCCGCTCGCCGTCCGGGTCGGCGGTCCCGGCAGGGACGGGGACGAGGGGCTCTCCCGAGTCCGCCACGGCGACGGCGGTGATCTCGGGATCGGCGAGCAGGACGGTCATGGGCCGAGCCTCGCGGCAGGCCCCTCCTGGCGGATCGTCCTGGCGGGCGACCGTGCTCACCCGAGCGGACGAACTCTCCGTCATCCTTCCGGTGGACCCCGGGGAATGCGCTCTTCGCCTGTGTCGTTGCCGTCACCGGCAACGACAACGGATCGAAGGGCGGCGTCATGGCGCGCATCGCAGTACTGGGCGGCACGGGATACACCGGCGGCAGCATCGTGCGGGAGGCCGCATCGCGCGGGCACCACGTCACGGCGTACAGCCGGACGGCGCCCGAGACCCCGGTCGAGGGCGTCACCTACGTGCAGGGCTCGTTCCTCGAGGAGGGCGCGATCGCCGCGGCCGTCGCCGGCCAGGACGTGGTCGTCGAGGCGCTGTCGCCGCGCGGCCCGCTCGCCGGGCAGCTCGCCGACCTGATCGTCGATGCTGCGAAGCTCGCCGCAGAGCAGGACGCGCGACTCGTGGTCGTCGGCGGCTGGAGCGGCCTGCGTCCCGCCGAGGGAGCGCCGCGCTTCAGCGAGGGCGACGTGCCCGCGCAGTTCAAGGCGGAGGCGGACGAGATGGTGCGTGCGCTCGACGCGCTCGAGCAGCACGCTCCCGACGGCCTCGACTGGCTGTTCGTCAGCCCGGCGCAGAACTACGGCTCCTTCGCGCCGGGCGAGACGCTCGGTCACTACCGCGTCGGAGGACCCGTCGCGTTCTTCGACGCCGACGGGAGGTCGGCCGTCTCGGGCACCGACTTCGCCCTCGCGGTCGTGGACGAGATCGAACGCCACGAGCACACGGGGCACATCGGCGTCGCGTACTGACTACCGCTGATCGAGGTGCGAGCGCAGCGAGCCTCGAGATCACACCAGGATCAGCGGATCGTTTTGCGCGCGGTGATCTGACCGGTGTCGAAGCCGAGCAGGTGCAGGCCGCCGTGGAAGCGGGCGTGCTCGATCT
>NZ_CAXTHO010000159.1:0-5196 GCF_964244015.1 uncultured Amnibacterium sp.
GATGCGGGCTCGCGACCTTCACGCACTCGCTGTCCACCGCGATGGCGCTCGCCCCGGATGCGGAGGTGCGGGTCGTCCGCGTGCTCGATGCGGACGAGGCGCGCCTCGCGGGACCCGCCCGAATCCGCACCGCCCACGACGTGCAGCTCGTCCCGGGCGACCGGGCGAGCAGACTGCTGACGGTCGCGGCCCTCGACGCCGGCGACGTCGCCATCGTGCAGCACGAGTACGGCATCTACGGCGGTGCCGACGGTGACGAGATCCTGCCCGTGATGCGGGCCATGCGGGTGCCGATCATCGCGGTGCTGCACACGGTGCTCGCCCACCCGACGCCGGGCCAGCGATCCGTGCTCGAGCAGGTCGGGGCGCTGGCGGCATCGGTCGTCGTCATGACCGCGACCGCGAGGACCCTGCTGCTGCAGCACTACGCGGTCCCGGCGCACAAGGTGGTGCTGATCCCGCACGGCGTGCACGAGACACGGGTCGTCCCGCCGACGCGCGAGCGCGGGCGCACCGTGCTGACCTGGGGACTGATCGGCCCGGGCAAGGGCATCGAGTGGGGCATCCGCGCGATCGGGCACCTCGCCGACCCGACCGCCCACTACACGGTGCTCGGCCAGACCCACCCCAAGGTGCTCGCGCACGAGGGCGAGCGCTACCGGGACCGCCTGCACGGCGTGATCGACGAGCTCGGGCTCGCCGACTCGGTCACGCTCGACGACCGCTACCTGGACGCCGACGGGCTGGCCCTCGCCATCGCCGCGGCCGACGTCGTGCTGCTGCCCTACGACTCCCGCGAGCAGGTCACCTCCGGCGTGCTGGTGGAGGCGATCGCAGCCGGGCTGCCGGTCGTCGCGACCGCCTTCCCGCACGCGATCGAGCTGCTGGACCGCGGCCCGGGGGTCGTCGTCGAGCACGAGAGCCCCATCGCGATCGCGGAGGCGCTGCAGCGCGTGTTCGCGGGACCGGCGCCGGATCGCGCGGCCGGCTCGGCGCCCGTCGTCCCCGACTCCACGTGGGCCGAGGTCGCCGGGCGATACGAGGCGCTCAGCGCCGACCTGCTGACGGCGGTGGCCGCATGAGCGCCTCCGTCGCCACAGGAGCGGAGGGGGTCGCCCTCGGTGCGCCGGCGTACGACCACCTCGCGCATCTGACCGACCCGGTCGGGATCTTCGAGCACGCCCTGCACGCGGCCGTCCGGCCCGAGCACGGGTACTGCCTCGACGACGTCGCGCGCGCGCTGCTGGTGGTCGTGCGCGAGCCCGAGCAGACGGAGCAGCTCAGCCGGCTCGCCGAGACCTACCTCCGGTTCATCGAGGCCGCCGTGACCGACGACGGCAGCGCGCATAACCGCCGATCCGTGAGCGGCGCCTGGACCGACGACTCCGGCACGGGCGACTGGTGGGGTCGGGCGGTCTGGGCGCTCGGTGTCGCGACCTCGGCCGCGGCGACGCCGCTCATGCGGCGCCGCGCCCACCGAGCGTTCAGCCGGGCCGCGCAGCAGAGCTCGCTGCACCTCCACGCCTCCGCGTTCGCAGCGCTCGGCGCCGCCGCAGTCCTGCGATCCCGCCCGTCCGACACCGGCGCTCAGCAGATCGCGCACCGCCTGATCGACATGGTCGGGCCACCGCGCCGCGGTGCGTGGCTGTGGCCGCGACGCCGCATGACCTACGGCAGCGGATCGATCGCGGAGGCGGTGCTCGCGGCGGGAGTCGCGGTCGGCGACCCGTCGGTGATCGCGCACGGCCTCCAGCTCGTTCGCTTCGTGCTCGACCGCGAGACGACGGACGGGCGCCTCTCCGTCACCGGCACCGCCGGTCGCGGACCCGACGACCACGACCCGATGTTCGACCAGCAGCCGATCGAGGTCGCCGCGATCGCCGACGCGGCCGCCGCCGCGTTCGAGGTCACCGGCGCACCCGAGTGGCTGAGCGGCGTCCGACTCGCCTGGGCGTGGTTCGAAGGGGACAACGACGCGCGCACGGCGATGGTCGACCTCACCTCCGGCGCGGGCTTCGACGGACTCGAGATCGACGGCCGCAACGACAACCGCGGGGCCGAATCCACCCTCGCCGCGCTCAGCACGTGGCAGCTCGCACGTCGCTTCACCACGGCGCTCCGCGCATGAGCCTCCACGTCGAGGAGCACGCGGCAGGGCTCGCACCGGACTCGTCCCGGGTGGTCGCCCGGCTGTTCCTCCCGGGAGAGGGAGTCTCGTCGACCAGGTCGCGTGCCGCCCAGATCGTGGATCGGGTGATGGGGATCCCGCAGGAGCAGGTCGCTCGCCTCGTGCCGCAGATCCTCGAGGACTTCGGCTCGCGGCACGTCGACACGGCCGGGATCCTGCGGACGAACGCGCGTGCGGTCGGCTCGCGGGTGAGTGCCGCCGCGACGCTCGACGAGGACCGCGCCCTGCTGCTCGGCGCCAGCTTCACCGCCGAGTACGCGATCGAGGCGGCGGCGCTCTGCAACCCGAGCGCGGTGCTGCACCTCGACCAGTCCGGACTCGGCGGCGGCGAGGTCAGGGTCGCCGTCGCGCTGCGCGCGATCGGCGAGGGGCACGTGTCGTCGATCGAGTTCGCGGAAGCGATCATCGGACCCGGCCGCTCCTGGCGCTTCATGGACCGGGTCGCCCCCCTCGTGACCGCGACCGTGACGGCCGGGACGTGGCAGCTGGGGCACCTGCGCTCCGCGCTCGAGCACGAGGGGCGGCTCAACGAGCTGTCCTCCTCCGTGCTCGCCCGCCTGCCCAGCACGTTCACCGGGGTGGACGTGGAGCGCGCGCTGATCGGACTTCCCGGCGACCTCACCGCGCACCGCGACAGCGCCGCGGAGCTCGGCGTGCTCCGCGCGATGGTCGGCTCGACCTACGAGGCGCGGTTCGACCCCGCCACCGACCTCTCGCAACGGATCCTGCTGCCGTCGGCGGTCGAGGAGTTCCAGGGGATGGAGGACGCCCGGTTCACCCGCTTCGAGACCGAGGACGGCGAGGAGCACTACCAGGCCACCTACACGGCGTACGACGGCCGCGACATCGCCCCGCGACTCATCCGCTCGAGCGACCTCGTCACGTTCCGCGTGCACCGCCTCACCGGCGACGGCGCGCGGAACAAGGGGATGGCGCTCTTCCCCCGCAAGGTCGGCGGCGACCACGTGGCACTCACCCGGACCGACGGCGAGAGCATCTCCCTGGCCCGCTCGGCCGACGGCCTGCACTGGATCGAGGAGTCGGTGATCCACGCACCGACCGAGGCGTGGGAGGTCGTGCAGACCGGCAACTGCAGCTCACCGATCGAGACCGACCGCGGCTGGCTGGTGCTCACCCACGGGGTCGGGCCGATGCGCACCTACTCGCTCGGGGCGCTGCTGCTCGATCTGGAGGATCCGGGCGTCGTGATCGCCAGGACCGTCGACCCGATCCTCCGGCCGCAGCAGCGCAGCCAGGACGGGTACGTCCCCAACGTGCTGTACTCCTGCGGCGGCATCGCGCACGACGGCATCCTCTGGGTCCCGTACGGCGTCGGCGACTCCCGCATCGGCGTCTTCTCCGTCGTCGTCGACGAGCTGCTCGACTCGATGGCGCCGCAGGCCCGGGCCGTGTCGATCGCGTAAAGATCCCCTCCGCTGCTGGACCGTTTCCCTAGGCTCCCGGGGCATCGAGCGTCCCGCCGGTGATTCAGGAGGACCGCCATGCCCGTCGACGACAGCGCGATCTACGTCGATGGCCGACGGGACGACACCACGCCCGGCCTGGAACAGACCTACCAGGCGCTGCACCGCACACCCGGGGCCATGGCCTGGATCGGGATGCTGCGGCCGAGCGCCGACGAGCTCGCCTCCGTGGCTGCGGAGTTCGGCCTCGATGCCGCCACGGTCGCCGACGCGCGGGACGGTCACCAGCGCGCGAAGCTCGAACGGCACGGCGCCACCCTGTTCGCGGTGCTCCGCCCGGCCTGGTACGACGACCCCCACGAGACCGTGCAGTTCGGCGAGGTGCACCTGTTCGCCGGTCGCGACTTCGCGATCACGGTCCGGCATGCCGACCGGCCCGACCTCCACGACGTCCGACGCCGCCTCGAGGCCGTGCCCGCGCTGCTCGCGCACGGCTCGGAGGCGGTGCTCGTCACGGTGGTGGCCGCGGTGGTGCAGGGCTACTTCCCCGTGCTCGCGGGGCTCCGCGCCGACATCGACGAGGTCGAGGACGACCTGTTCGACGGCGAGGTGGACCCCGGTTCTTCGAAGCGCATCTACAAGCTGCTCGCCGAGGTGATCACCTTCCAGCGCGCGATCACGCCCCTGCCCGACATGCTCGGCGACCTGCTGCGGGGTGCCGAGAAGTACGGCACCCACGACGATGTGCAGTCCGGGATCCACAACGTGCGCAACGAGGCGCTGCGCGTCGCCGAGCGGGTGGACGGGTACCGTGCGCTGCTCGAGAACGCGCTCACCCTGCATTCGACGCTCGTCACGCAGGAGCAGAATGACGCGATGCGCCACATGACGAGCGCGAGCCTCGCGCAGGGTGAGGAGAGCCGCCGCCTGGCGCGCGCGTCGATGGAGCAGGGCGAGCAGGTCAAGCGGATCTCGTCCTGGGCCGCGATCCTCTTCGCGCCCTCGCTGATCGCCGGCATCTACGGCATGAACTTCCGGTTCATGCCCGAGCTCGACTGGCGGTGGGGCTACCCGGCCGCCATCGGGCTGATGGTCGCGTTCAGCCTGGGGCTCTGGCTCGTGTTCCGCCGGCGACGCTGGCTCTGAGCACCTCCGGTCTACCGGATACTCAGTCGTTCCGGAACCGGCGTCCTTAGATTCCCTCCATGACGAGTGAACGGCGTTGGGGTCAGCCTCTGTGGGTGTGGCGTGCTCTCGCCGTCTCGACCGTCCCGGCGATCGTGCTGCTCCTGTTCTCCCTGACGGTGGACGCCCGCGTGTTCGCGGTCATGCTGCTGATCGCCGAGGCGTTCATCGCACTGATGCTGTTCATGGGGTGGGCGCGAGCGGAGCGCGCGCGCTTCGAGGCGGAACTCAGCGGCGCCGAGGACTACGGCCCCTCAGCCTGACCGCCCGCCCGGCCCGTTCGCGGCCACATCCGAATCGCGATTCGAACGCCCCTCTCCTGCCGGCGGTCGCCGTCCCACCCGCCCTCTCTCGTTGATCGAGGTGCGAGCGAAGCGAGCCTCGAGATCACCCGGAGTC
>NZ_CAXTHO010000160.1:0-5179 GCF_964244015.1 uncultured Amnibacterium sp.
GCTGCGCCTCAGACGAGCCGGCGGGCGACGACGGCGTACAGCGGGTCGCCCCGGTAGCGCCCGCCGCGACCCGGCCCCGGCGGCGTGCGCAGCGAGACCTCCGGCTCCGCGAAGCCGCCAGCCTGCCGGACGTACTCCGCGGCGATCGCGCAGCGGCCGTCCTCATCCGCGGCCAGCCAGCCGTGCACGGCCTTCGTGGGGAACAGCCGGTTCGAGAACGTGAGCACCAGGACCCCCTCCGGCCGCAGCACGCGTGCCGTCTCGGCGAGCACCTCGACGGGCCGCACCAGGTAGTCCACCGAGACGCAGCAGAGCGCCGCGTCGAAGGACGCGTCCGGGAACGGCAGCGCCGGGTCGCGGTTCAGGTCCTGCACGACCCGCTCCGTCGCCTGCGCGTTCGCGTCGAGCTCGGCCGGGTTCATCCCGAGCACGACCAGCTCGGCCGGCGGGGTGCGCAGGTGCGACACCCACGACGACATCAGGTCGAGCACCCGCGTCGGGCGGTCGGCCGATCCGGAGACGCCGAGCTCGTCGTACAGCTCCCCCACCGCGGCGATCGCGTCGTCGTCGATGTGGGTGACGAGGCGCGGAGCGGCGTAGAAGCGGCCGTCGGCGGACTCGTCGTCACGGGCGAAGAAGCCGGGCGGGAAGGCGGTGCTCATGACCGCCATGCTCGCCGCCGCGGATGCGTGCGACCCGAACCGGGCCCTACTCGCCGAGGGCGCGGAGGCGAGCGGCCTCGTCAGCCTCGATCGCCGAGCGGACGATCGGCTCGAGCGCCCCGTCGAGCACCTGATCGAGGTTGTACGCCTTGTACCCGGTGCGGTGGTCGCTGATCCGGTTCTCGGGGTAGTTGTAGGTGCGGATGCGCTCCGAGCGGTCCACCGTGCGCACCTGGCTGCGGCGCGCGGCCGACGCCTCCGCGTCCGCCGCCTCCTGCTGCGCGGCGAGGATGCGCGCACGCAGCACCCGCATGCCCGCTTCACGGTTCTGCAGCTGGCTCTTCTCGTTCTGCATCGACACGACGATGCCGGTCGGCAGATGCGTGATCCGGACGGCCGAGTCGGTGGTGTTGACGCTCTGGCCGCCGGGACCGGAGGAACGGAAGACATCGATCTTCAGGTCGTTCGCCTCGATGACGACCTCTTCGGGCTCGTCGACCTCGGGGAACACGAGCACGCCGACGGCGGAGGTGTGGATGCGGCCCTGCGCCTCCGTCTTCGGCACCCGCTGCACGCGGTGCACGCCGCCCTCGTACTTCAGGTGCGCCCAGACGCCCTCGGCGGGATCGGTCGACGACCCCTTGAGGGCCAGCTGCACGTCCTTGTAGCCGCCCAGGTCGCTCTCGGTGCGCTCGAGCAGCTCGGTCTTCCAGCGCTTCGACTCGGCGTAGTGCAGGTACATCCGCAGCAGGTCGGCGGCGAACAGGGCCGACTCCTCGCCGCCCTCCCCCGCCTTGATCTCGAGGATCACGTCGCGCCCGTCGTCGGGGTCGCGCGGGATCAGCAGGCTGCGGAGGCGGTCAGACGCGGTGGTCTCGGCCAGCTCGAGGTCCGGGATCTCGGCGGCGAACGCCTCGTCCTCCGCCGCGAGCTCCCTGGCGGCCGCGAGGTCGTCGCGGCGCTGCCGGTACGTGTCCCACGCACCCACGATCTGACCGAGCTCGGCGTACCGCCGGCCGACCTTCTTCGCCCGGCCGGCGTCGGCGTGCAACTCGGGATCGGCGAGCTGACGCTCGAGATCCGCATGCTCCGCGACCAGCGGAGCGACGGAGTCGAACCCGTCGTCCGCATCCGCTCCGGCCGGACCGGTCACTTCCCGCTCGGCAGCGACTTCTGCATCTGGACGAGGAACTCGACGTTCGTACTCGTCTCCCGCAGCTTGCCGGTGACGACGTCGAGCGCCTCCTGCGGCGTGTGGTTCGCGATCGCGCGCCGCAGCTGCCAGGTGACCTTGACCTCGTCCGGCCCCATCAGGATCTCCTCGCGGCGGGTGGCCGAGCGGGTGATGTCGATGGCCGGGAAGATCCGCTTGTCGGCGAGGGCGCCGGACAGCACGATCTCCTGATTCGCGGTGCCCACGAACTCGGCGAGGATCGCCTCGTCGGCGGCCGAACCCGTCTCGATGTGCGCCGCGGCGAGGATCGTGAGCGAGCCGCCGTTCTCGATGTTGCGGGCGGCGGCGAAGAACTGCTTCGCGGGCTGCAGCGCGGCCGCGTCGACACCCGCGGCGAGCAGGCGGCCCGACTGGTGGCCGGTCTGGTTGAACGCACGGGCGAGGCGCGTGATCGAGTCGAGCAGGATCACGACGTCGTAACCGAGCTCGACGAGGCGCTTCGCGCGCTCGACGGCCAGGTCGGCGACCGTGGTCTGGTCCTCGGCCGGGCGGTCGAAGGTCGAGGCGATGACCTCGCCCTTGACCGTCCGCTGCATCTCGGTGACGTCCTCGGGGCGCTCGTCGACCAGCACCACCATCAGGTGGACCTCGGGGTTGTTCTTCGTGATCGCGTTCGCGACCGCCTGCAGCAGCAGCGTGGTGCCGGAGCGCGGGGGCGCGATCACGAGGCCGCGCTGGCCCTTGCCGAGCGGCGCGACGAGGTCGATGACGCGCGCGGTGAGCTTGCCGGCCTCGGTCTCGAGCCGAAGGCGCTCGGCAGGGTAGAGCGGCGTGAGCTTCTCGAACTCGAGCCGGCCCTCCGCCTCCGCGACGGGCAGGCCGTTGATCGAGTCGACCTTCATGAGCGCGTTGTACTTCTGACGGCTCGGCTGCTCGGTGTCCTGCACCTGGCGGATCGCACCGACGACCGCGTCGCCGCGGCGCAGGTGGTACTTCTTCACCTGGCCGAGCGAGACGTAGACGTCGTTCGTGCCGGAGAGGTAGCCGGAGGTGCGGACGAACGCGTAGTTGTCGAGCACGTCGAGGATGCCGGCGATCGGGATCAGGACGTCGTCGTCACGGATCTCGGGCTCGTCCCAGTCCGTGCCCTGACCACGGCGCTTGCGGTCGCGGTAGCGTCCGCGACGGCCGTCGCCGTCGGCCTGGCCGTCCTGCGGCTGGTTCGCCTGGTTGCCCTGCTGCTGGTTGCCCTGCTGCTTCGGCTGGTTCTGCTGCGCCGGCTCGGCCTTGGCGGGTGCATCGGCCTTGGCCTGCTGCTCGTCGACCGACGTCGCCGCCTGCGCGTCGACCTTCGGCTGCTCGCTCTTCTCGGCCTGGTTGCCGCGCCCGCGGCCGCGGCCGCGGCCACGTCGACCGGTGGTGCGCTCGCCCTCGGCGGGCTGCTCCTCCACCGCCGAGGCAGCGTCGCGATCGGCCTGCTCGCCGCGCTGCAGCGCCTCGAGGTCCTCCGCGATGCCCGTGATCCCCGCGTTGACGTGCGTCGCGGCCGATTTCGGCTGGTTCGTACCAGAGGACTGCGCGACCGCGTCGGAGATCTCCGCGCCGCCCTCTGCCTCGTCGACGCGCACGGTCTGGACGGCGGGCTCTGCCGTCTCGGCGGCGGGCTCTGCCGTCTCGGCGGCGTGGCGCTCGGTCTGGGGCTCGACGGGGTCGACCTGCGTGCTGACCGCCTCCTGCTGGGCGGGCGAGTCGTCCGCGGGTGCCTCGTCCGCGGGTGCCTCGCCAGCGGCGGGCGCCTCCTCGGCGGGGCTCGGCGCAGCGGACGACTGCTCGGCGCTGCCCTCGTCCACCGCGTCCTCGGCGGCGGTCACGGTCTCGGGGAGCGCTTCCGCTGGCTGCTGCGCCTCCGGGGTCTGCTCCTCAGCGGGCGCAGGGGTCTCCTGCTCGCTCTCGGGGGTGGTGTCGTACTGCTCGTCGATGGCGTCCACAAGACTGCCTTTCCGCATGGTGGAGGTGTTCCCGATGCCGAGGGACACGGCGAGCCGCCGCAGCTCGTCGACGCGCAGAGCGGTCAGACGGGTGCGCGAGAGGCGCGGCACCGGGGTGCCGGCGGCGCGAGGTCGCGATTCGACTTCGGTCACGATCGGGATGATGGGGTCCTCAGGCCCCGAAGAAGCACCGGGTCTTTCCCGTGCCCCTGGGTGTTCACACGTGTGAAGGCGGTGATACCGCGCTTCGGGCGAGACCGCTCCGGCCTCAGATTCGGCCGAGGAGACGTTCCGTGCGCTCCGTCAGGAGTGGGTGCGCGCGGCTGCCTGCTTGATTTCGAGCGTAGCACCTTTGATGTCCACGGCCGGGAGGAGGGCCGCCCACCGCTGCTCCGCGCGGGAGGTCACGAGCTCGGCAGCGGCCAGCCGCTGCGACGGGTCGCTGGCCAGCACCAGGATCGACGGCCCTGCCCCGGAGACGACGGCGGCGTGGCCGGCGGCGCGCAGCAGCGTGATCATCCGGTCCGTCTCGGGCATCGCGCTCGCCCGGTACGACTGGTGCAGCCGGTCCTCGGTCGCAGTGCCGAGCAGCTCGGGCGACTGGATCAGCGCCGCGATCAGCAGCGTGGAGCGCGAGACGTTGAAGATCGCGTCGGCGTGCGGAACGTGCTCGGGCTGGAGGCTGCGGGCGAGCGCGGTCGACATCGTCTGCTCGGGCACGAGCACCAGCGGCGAGACGCTGCGGTGCGGCAGGAGGCGCTTGTGCTGGGGCCCGCCGTTGCCCGTCCACGCGATGGTGAGGCCGCCGAACAGGGCGGGTGCCACGTTGTCCGGGTGCCCCTCCATCGACGTCGCGATCGCCAGCAGCCGATCGCCGTCGAGTTCGGCGATGCCGTCGAGCAGCCCCTTCGCCGCGACGATGCCGGACACCACCGCGGCACCGGAGGAACCGAGGCCACGGCCGTGCGGGATGGTGTTCCTGGCGATGAGGTCGAGGCCGGGAGGCTCCTCCCCCACCTCCTCGAACACGCGGAGGATCGCGCGGGCGACCAGGTTGGTCTCGTCGGTCGGCACCTCGCCGGCGCCGACACCGCGGACGTCGACGCGGACGCCGGGCACGTCGGAGGCGGTGACGGTGAGCACGTCGTAGACGCTGAGCGCGAGGCCGAGGGTGTCGAAGCCGGGGCCGAGGTTCGCCGTGGTTGCCGGCACCTCCACCGTCGCCGAGCGGCCGACGGGGACCTTCGAGCTCACCCGAGACCCAGGGTCTGCGCGATGGCGGCAGCGTCGACGGGCACGACGGTCGGCTTCGCCTCCTCGCCGCCCGGGCCCTTCAGCGCCCACTGCGGGTCCTT
>NZ_CAXTHO010000161.1:0-5159 GCF_964244015.1 uncultured Amnibacterium sp.
GAAAAGTGGTCAGACGGCGGGGCGGGTCGGGGAGGTGAGCTGCGCCGGAGGGAGGACGGCGAGGGCCGCGGCGACCGCGGCGCGCTCGTCACGGCCACCGACCAGGATGCGCTGCAGCTCCTCCGGACGCAGCACCGTCAGCCCGACGAGCCGGACCTCCCCCGCCGACGTCGCCACCGCCTCCGGGATGTCCGGCAGCCCGATCCCGACGAGGACTCCGACGCCGCCGTCGGCCGAACGCCACTCCGCAGGCGCGTCGACGGAGACCGACATCGAGAGCGCGCCGTACTGCTCGAGCTCGGCGGGCAGGTGCATGCCGCTCGCACCGATGCGGCGGGCGACGGCGGCGATGACGGTGAACAGCCAGTTCTCGGCGATCTCGGCAGCGGTCCGACCGGAGTCCTCGGCCGCGAGGTAGACCTCGGCGCCCGGGCCGAGCGCCGCAGCGCCCTCCGCCTCGGCGAGCCCGTTCGTCGACAGCACCGAGAGGCCGTCAGGACGGCGGATCAGCAGGTACCCCTGTCTGCGCCACGCCGGCTGCACGCCGAGCTTCGGCTCGACCCGCTCGACGTCGCCCACCGCTGTCCACGCGGCGAGCAGCGCGCCGTCGGGCGCCTGCGCCGTGTCGAGAGTCGGGGCCGTGTCGGACGGCCGGGTCACCGGCATCGGGGCGGTCGCCGGCGCGGCGGCCGCGGGTGCGGGCCAGGTGTCGAAGCCGCCGTTCGGGGCCGTGGAGGGGAGCGAGGAGGCGGGCCGCGCACCGCCGGTCGAGGGGGGCGCGGGCACGGCCTCCTGCCACCGGGGTGCACCGCGGTCGTACCGGCGCCCCTCGGGGTTCGACGGCAGGACGTGCAGCACGAGCACGATCAACCCGCCCACCGACGGGATGAGCGCCAGCAGGTACAGCAGGCCGGACAGGTTCGCGTCGTGGAGGCGCCGGACGGACACCGCGATCCCCGGCACGATCTGCGCGACGACGAGGACGGCCAGCAGGAACAGCAGCACCGCGCCGAGGGCGTTCGGGATGGCGGCGGCCGTCGATCCCTGCTCGCCGAGCGCACCGCCGATCGCGAGCAGGATCACCCCGATCACACCGATCACGATCGCCACGATCCCGTTCACCAGGGCGACCCACCAGTACTCCGACGGGCTCGCCCGCCCCGAGAACACGACGTACCGCCGCCAGAACCGCGCGTACGCGGTCAACGGCGATGCGCCGGGCAGCGGCAGATCGGGGTCGGTCGGGTCGACGGGCATGGTCCTCCTCGGCAGCCGGACGGATGAGCCCGAACCCTACCGACGCCCCGGCCGGCGCCGCGCCCCTCATGGGCGCACGCGCGCCGCGACCCGCCGGTGCGGCGGTCAGGCCGGACGCGCCACCACGGACAGCCGGTCGCCGGAGCGGACCGCGACCTCGCGGACCCGTTTGCCGGGGTACGGCGCCTCGATCATGCGGCCGTGGCCCACGTAGATCGCCACGTGGTACACCGCGCCGGGGCTGCCGTAGAAGATGAGGTCGCCCGGCTTGCGGCTCGCGTAGGAGTGCAGCCGGTTGCGCGCCTTCGCCCGGCTCCACTGCGCCGTCGCGCTGTGACCGCCGATGCTGACCTTGACCGCCGTGTACGCCTTCATCGTCAGCCCGGAGCAGTCGAAGCGCTTCGGACCGGCCTGCGCGAAGCCGTAGGGGTCGCCGATCTGCTTCCTGGCGTAGGAGACGGCGCGCAGCGCGCGCGTCCTGCCGACCAGCGCGGTCGTCGTCGCGGTGGTGCCGTCGGCTTTGCCGGGGTCCACTCCGAGCGCGGTGAGCTGCTGCAGCAGTGCGGTGAGCTCGGGCGTCTGCCGGGCGGCGAGCGTCTGCAGGGCGGCCTCGGACCGGTCTGCGGCGGTCCGGTTGGCCGACGTGTCCTGCTGCAGCACCGCCTCGTCGGCGATCGCCGCCGCCCGCCCCGCGGCGTCCGCCTCCGCCTCCAGCGCCGTCAGCCGGAGGCGCACGTCCGCGACGGTCGCCGCCGTGCTGGAGGTCGTCGCGACCGGCTGCGGGGCGGCGCCCGCGATCGATCCGGCAGCGACCGCCACCGCGGCAATCGTGCCGGTGAGCGTCAGCCCGGCTCCCCAGATCGTCTTGCGGCGCACGCGGTCTCCTCGGTTCGTCGGCGCAGCGCACTGGGTGGCGCGCCGCACGGCACGCCGAGCAGGCCGGGCGCATGGCGTCGCCGGCCTCGGGCAGAGGCGTGTCGGATGTGCCGCCTCCCGGGGGTGGTGGGTGGGGCGGCGAGATCGCGAGGACCGTAACAGGATGATCACGGCCAGGCGAATGCGGGCTAGTGCTTCGACTCCGCAGAAGGCTGGAGCCACGCCGTGAGGCGTACCGGAACGTGACACGAATCCCAGGTCGTGCCCCTGATTCCCCGGGCATGGACCTCCGTCGGCGGTCCGACGAGCGCAATCCGCTGAGCGGAATCAGCCGGTGGCGCGGTTCACGAGCCGCGAGAGGACGATCGCGCTGCGCGTGTGGTCGACGTTCGGTGCGACCCGGACGCGCTCCAGGGCGAGCTCGAGGCTCGGGATGTCCCGGCTGCGCATCTGCACGATCGCGTCGGCGCTGCCCGTCACCGTGCCGGCGTACACCACGTCGGGAACGGCGGAGAGGATGCGGCGCAGCTCGGTCGGGGAGACGGTACCGCGGCAGAACAGCTCGACCCACGCCTCCGTGTTCATGCCCTCGGTCGCCGGGTCGACCTGGATCGTGAAGGACCGGATGACGCCTTCGGCGAGCAGCCGGTCGACCCGCCGCTTCACCGCCGAGGCGGACAGACCGACCACCGCACCGATGTCGCGGTACGCCGATCGGGCGTTCCGCTTCAGCAGGTCGATGATCCGGGAGGCGATCGCGTCCACGTTCTGGATCGTATTCGGCGCGTGCCGCACCCTTCTGGCGCACCACTTTTCATCTTTACGGAGTTCTGGCGCGCCAAAACTCCGTAAAGATGAAAAGTGCGGCTACCTGCAGGCGATGAGGAGGCAGTCGCAGGCCAGGCCCGCCGGGGTCTCGCGGTCGCGGCGACCGGACAGTTCGATGCGGAGGCCCGCCGCCGTCGCGGCGGCGGCGGTCTCCTCCGGAGTCGTCCGGATGCCCGGGCTCATCGCGCCGCCGAGGCCGCGCGCGACGTCCTCCCGGTCGTGCCAGATCCCGAGCAGCAGGCCGCCCGCGCCCAGTGATTCCGCGGCCCTGCCGATCGCGGCCGCGAGCGCATCGGCCGGGAGCTGGAGGTAGCAGACGATCGCGAGGTCCACCGGTTCCGGCGACGCCCAGCTGGTCGCATCGGCGATCATCGCCTCGACCGACGGGTTCGCACGAGCCCGCATCCCCTCGACGGCCGCGCTCGAGAAGTCCGTCGCGACCACCCGCCACCCGCGATCCGCGAGCCAGAACGCGTTGCGCCCCTCTCCCGCACCGAGGTCGATCGCGAGTCCCGCTCCGGGTGCCAGCGCGGCGACGCGATCGGCGATCCAGCCGTTGGGTTCGGCGCCCCAGAGGCTCGATCCGTCGGCGGCCGCTGCGCGGTAGCGCCCTTCCCAGAAGTCCTGGCTGCCCGGTGTCACGATCGCAATCCTGCCGCTCAGGTCCGCGAGCGCGGTCCGGCACGGCGCCGTCCGGCTTCCGTAACAAGCCCGGAACACGCCTCTGGCTACGCTTCGCGGATGGCCGACCTCTTCGACGGGTACGCGCGGACGGCGAGGCAGCCGGCGCCGGCGGCCGCCGTGCCCTTCGACGAGATGTTCGCGGATCTGCCCATGGAGACGGCGGGCGCGGTGCCGCGCGAGCCGTACCGGGAGGTCCACTCCGCGCTCGCGTCCATGACCCAGAAGGAGCTGCGGGGGCGCACCGCAGCGCTCGCCGACTCGTACCTCGCGCAGGGCGTGACCTTCGACTTCGCGGGCGAGGAGCGGCCGTTCCCGCTCGACGCCGTGCCGCGGGTGATCGAGGCGGACGACTGGGCCTTCGTCGAGGCGGGCGTGCAGCAGCGGGTCGTCGCGCTGGAGGCGTTCCTCGCCGACGTCTACGGGCCGCAGGCGGCCGTGCGGGACGGCGTCATCCCCGCGGGCCTGATCAGCTCCTCCTCCCACTTCCACCGGCAGGCCGCCGGCGTCGTGCCGGCGAACGGCGTGCGCATCCAGGTCTCGGGCATCGACCTGATCCGCGACGAGCACGGCGACTGGCGGGTGCTGGAGGACAACGTCCGCGTGCCGTCCGGCGTCAGCTACGTGATCTCCAACCGCCGGGTGATGGCGCAGACGCTGCCCGAGCTGTTCGTGCGCATGCGCATCCGGCCGGTGGGGGAGTACCCGTACCGGCTCCTCCAGGCGCTGAAGGCCGCCGCGCCTCCCGGGATCGACGACCCGACCGTCGTCGTGCTGACCCCCGGCGTCTACAACTCGGCGTACTTCGAGCACACGCTCCTGGCTCGTCTGATGGGCGTCGAGCTGGTCGAGGGCCGCGACCTGTTCTGCTCGGGAGGCCGCGTCTGGATGCGGACCACCGCCGGCCCGACCCGCGTCGACGTCATCTACCGCCGCGTCGACGACGAGTTCCTCGATCCGCTGCAGTTCCGCGCCGACTCGATGCTCGGCTCCCCCGGCCTGATGCTGGCGGCCCGGCTCGGCAACGTGACCATCGCGAACGCGGTCGGCAACGGCGTCGCGGACGACAAGCTCGTCTACACCTACTTGCCCGCCCTGATCCGGTATTACCTCGGCGAGGAGCCGAAGCTGAAGAACGTCGACACCTGGCGGCTCGAGGATCCCGGCGCGCTGGAGGAGGTCCTCGACCGCCTCGACGAGCTGGTCGTGAAGCCGGTCGACGGCTCCGGCGGGAAGGGCCTCGTCGTCGGCCCGGCGGCGACGAGGAGCCAGCTGGAGGAGCTGCGGCGCCGGCTCATCGCGGATCCGCGCGGCTGGATCGCGCAGCCGGTCGTGCAGCTCTCCACCATCCCGACCCTCGTCGAGGACGGCGTGCGGCCCCGCCACGCGGATCTGCGCCCCTTCGCGGTCAACGACGGACGGGAGGTGTGGGTCCTGCCGGGCGGGCTCACGCGGGTGGCGCTGCCGGAGGGCCAGCTCGTCGTGAACTCCAGCCAGGGCGGCGGGTCGAAGGACAC
>NZ_CAXTHO010000162.1:0-4676 GCF_964244015.1 uncultured Amnibacterium sp.
CGTCGGGACGACAGTCAACCAGCAGATCCGGTGCGGTGCGCTCCTGCCCGGATCCCCCGCGCTGCTCGCGTCCGCGCTGCTGGTGCCCGGCACGGGCGTCGTGCTGGTCCGGTCGCCGGACACGCCGCCGATGCCGGACGGGCGCCGTGTCGCACCCCCGGACGGGGGTCGTGGTCCGATAGAGATGACGCATGTGGATCGCGCTCGTCGTCGGGATCGTGGCCGGCTGGGTGGTGCTCGCGGCGCTGATCGCGCTCGTGATGGGCCGCGTGGTGAAGGTCGCGGAGCAGCGCCGCCCGAGGACCCGCGTCCGCCGGCCGGCGAGGACCGCGTTCGGGCGTGCCGTGCAGGCCGCCACCGGAGCGATCCCGGTCATCAGCGTCCGCACCCTGAAGGCCGTGACCGGGGCGATCCCGATCATCCGGGCCCGCAACAGCTGACCCGCCATGCCGGCTTGACGCAGAGCCGGACCCCTCGCGCCGAGCACCGCGGTACCCTGATCGGCGTCGGGCGTGCTGCTGCGCACCGCGTCCGCGCTCCTGGTCGCCGCCTGCGCCTGGAGGGCCGTGACGATCGGACAGCGCACTCGTCGCGTCGTGCGGCGGATCGGCGTCGCCGCGCTCGGCGGGCTCGTGGTCTGGGGGCTGCTGGGGCTGGTGTTCTTCGTGTCCCCCGCGGTCGACGCGATGCCGGAGCACGCGGACGTGCTGCTCGTGCTCGGTCCTCCGCTGCCGCAGCGGGTCGCCGTGGCGGAGCGCCTCCTTACCGACGGCACGGTCGGCGCCGCGCTGGTGTCGGTGCCGTACGACTCCATCCCGCCCGAGATCGCGGCGCTCTGCGCACGGCCCGACGTGATCTGCGCCGACCCGGACCCGCGGACCACGCGCGGTGAGGCGCGGATGCTGCGGCGCTACGCCGTCGAGCGCGGCTGGACGAGCGCCGTCGTCACGACCATGCCGGCGCACATCGCCAGGGCCCGCTCGATCGTCCGCCGCTGCTTCAGCGGCACGCTCTCGATGGTGTCGGACACCGAGGGGCCCTCCGGCGGCTGGCCCTACCAGTACGCGTACCAGACGGCCGCGACCGTGAAGAGCTGGCTGCTGCCGGGCTGCTAGCCCCAGCCGCCGTCGTCGTCCGCGCCGCCCTCGTCGTGGCGATGCCGCGCGTCGGCACGCGACTGCGCCCGCTCCGCCACGAGGGCGACGATCGCGTCGCTCTCCGCGGACTCTGCCCGGGCGCTGCGCGAGGCCCTGCGGCGGAGGCCCGCCAGCACCAGCACCAGCGACGGCCGGATCGGCTCCGTGCCGAGGGGCGCGACAGCGGCCGCGGGGGCGATGTCGAGGGCCGGGCGGCTGGGCGCCGCGGGCGTGCTCGCAGGCGTCATGAGCGGCGTCCGAACCATGGAGGTGGTCATGGCCGTGAGCGTAGGTTTCCGAGGATCTTCTCAGGCGCGCCTCGCCGTCGCGGGCGGAAAAGTCCCTCTCGGCACCCGTCCATGAAATCGGCCTGACCGGGATCTGCCACGCCGGACGGAATGCTGCCGTCACACGGCGATCGTGCGAACACTCTGAGCCGCCCCCGAACAGGGGCCCGACGACGGTGCAGCCGGCGGTCCGTGATCAGGAGGTCAGCCGTCCGATGAAGGTCTCCGTGGTGGTCCCCGTGTTCAATACCGGCGAAGCGATCGAGGCGCTGATCGATTCCCTCCGCGCCCAGACCCTTCCGGCCGACGCGTGGGAGGCCGTGTTCGTGGACGACGGCTCCTCCGACGACACCGCGGATCTCGTCGACTCCCTGATCGCGGAGGACGCGAACATGCGGCTCCTCCGCGAGAAGCCGTCGGGCTGGCCGGGCCGCCCGCGCAACGTCGGGCTGGACGCGGCGAAGGGCGACTACGTCTTCTTCAGCGACGACGACGACACGCTCGGGCCGGAGGCGCTGCAGCGGCTGACCGCGTTCGCCGATGCGAACCACGCCGATGTCGTGGTGCCGAGGACCGTCGGCCGCAACCGGGGCGTGCCGGCGATCACCCGCACGGTCGTCGACGCGCAGCACGAGCCGGCGCTGATCATGTCGTCCCTCGCGCCGCAGAAGCTCTTCCGCAGGGAGTTCCTCCGGACCGCGGGAATCCGCTTCAGGGAGGGCCACTTCCGCCTCGAGGACCACCTCTTCGTGACGACCGCCTACCTGCGGGCGGAGCGCGTGAGCACCTACGCCGACTACCCCTGCTACACCCTCGCGTACCGGCCGGGGCGCGCGCACATCTCGCAGCAGCGGCCCGACTGGCCGGCGTACTTCGCCAGCGTCCGCGCGTGCCTCGACCGCGTCGACGAGGAGGCGCGCGATCCGGAGGTCCGCCGCGCGATGCGCAGCAGGTGGCTGCGGGCCGAGGCGCTGTCCCGGCTCCGGGGCGACGCCTACGCGAAGCTGCACTGCCCCGAGCTGACGCACGAGGTGCGGCAGCTGCTGATCGACCGGTACCCGCCCGCCGAGCTGGCGCACCTGAAGCCGATCGACCACGCGCTCGCCATGCTCGCGATCGGCGGCGAGGACGACGACGTCGCCGCGCTGGCCGCCTGGGAGTCGTCGCTGCAGGTCACCAGCGAGGTCCGCTCGGCGCAGGTGGAGGCGAACGGCACGGCGCGGATCGAGCTGCATTCGACGCTGACTGCGGCCGCATCCCTGCCCGTCGTCGACGACGAGCGCGCGGTCCTGGAGCAGGTCGCGACCTTCGTCGACGTCGGTGTGGAGCTGCAGCACGTGCGCACCAAGGTCCGCCGCCCGCTCGCGGTCACCCATGCCGACGCCGTGACCGTCGCCGTGCTCGCGCCGGGCGAGGAGCCGCTCGCGACCGGGAGGTGGCGCGTCGTCGCGCTCGCCGGAGAGCACCGCTCGCGGCGCCGCCGGCCGGTGCAGGTGGTGGGCGAGCTGCCGCTCGAGCAGACCTTCCGCCGGGCCGGGACCCGCACCCTCCGCTTCTCGCAGGACGACGGGCTGATCCTGCGCGTCCGCGCCTCCGCACCGCTGGTGCCGGTCCCCCTCCATGTGCGGATCACCCGGCGTCTCCGACGCCTCGTCCCCGCGCTGGGCTGACCTCCGTCTCGTCTCCGCCCCCGCCTCCTCGCCCCCGACCCGCTGGTCGAGGTGCGAGCGCAGCGAGCCTCGAGACCACTCCGGAACCCTCTCCTCCTCGCGCCTACTCCAGCAGCCGCCGCTTCGCCCCCTCGAACTCCGCGGGGGTGAGCGCTCCGCCGTCCCGGAGGCGCACGAGGCGTTCCAGCTCGTCCGCGATGGAGGCGCTCCCCTCACCCGTCGTCGACGGCAGCGCGTCGGCGAGTCGCTGCAGGTCCTTCGCCTTCCCGGTGAACCGCTCGGTCGCGCCGAGCACCCGCAGCTCGAGGCCATCGGGGCCGATGCCGACATCGGACACGACGGTGAGCGGCCACGCCTCCTGCGACTGAGTGATGAACCCGAGGCCGCAGAACAGGAGGCGCCGGTCGGTGAGCATCAGCGCGCCCGAGTGCCGCTGCTCGGCGCGTTCCGCCCGGATCCAGAGCTGCTCGGCCTCGTCCGTCTGCAACGCCGAGCGCAGGACCGCGACGTGACGTTGCACCGAGACCATGCGCCCATCCTGACGGCGTTCCGGGTGGGAGCTGCCCAGAATGGGGCATGCACTGCTCCCTGGTCCCGCCGTACATCCTGCAGGCGCTCGCGCGGCACGAGGACCCCGTCGTGCGCGACGCCGCGATCGCGACCCTCGGCTTCGACAAGACCTTCGCGGTCAACCGGCTGCTCGGCGACCGGGCGATCCGGAACGCCGAGCGCACCGCCGTCGCCGTCGCCCCTCGCCTCCGGCGCCTGATCCACGACGCCCTGGGCGAGGAGACGCTGCCCGGCGAGCTGGTGCGCAGCGAGGGCGACGCCGCGAGCGCCGACATCGCCGTCGACGAGGCGTACGACGGCCTCGGCGACACATGGAGGCTCTATGCAGACGTGTACGGGCGGAACTCGATCGACGACGGCGGGCTGGCCCTCTCCGGCACGGTGCACTTCTCGCAGCAGTACGACAACGCGTACTGGGACGGCGAGCAGATGGTCTTCGGCGACGGGGACGGCGTCCTGTTCAACCGGTTCACGATCTCGCTCGACGTGATCGGCCACGAGCTGACCCACGGCGTCACCGGCGCGACCGCCGACCTCGCCTACAAGAACCAGTCGGGGGCGCTGAACGAGTCGATCTCGGACGTGTTCGGCTCGCTCGTGAAGCAGTACTCGCTCGGCCAGAGCGCGGAGGAGGCGGACTGGCTGATCGGTGCGGGCCTGCTCGCGGCCGACGTGCAGGGAGTTGCCCTGCGCTCGATGAAGGCGCCGGGTACCGCGTACGACGACGCCCGGCTGGGCGGCAAGGACCCGCAGCCCGCGCACATCCGCGACTACCTCCGCACGACGAGCGACAACGGCGGCGTCCACACGAACTCGGGCATCCCGAATCACGCCTTCTACCTGGCAGCGGTCCACCTCGGCGGCAACGCGTGGGAGCAGGCGGGGCACGTCTGGTACGCCGCACTGACCGGCGGCCAGCTGCAGCCGACCGCCACCTTCCCGCAGTTCGCGCAGCTGACGGTCGCGACCGCGGACCGCCTCTACGGCGCCGCCGCGAAGAAGGCGGTCGCGGA
>NZ_CAXTHO010000162.1:4686-5128 GCF_964244015.1 uncultured Amnibacterium sp.
CTCATGAGCGTGCAGCGCGTCATCGTGACGCGCAGCGGCGGCTTCGCCGGCATCAGCGTCACGACCGAGGTCGACGACCCAGACGAGGCGGAGCGACTGACGGAGGCGGTCCGCAGCGCGGTCGACCGACCCGCAGGTCCTCTGAGAGACGGTTTCGTCTACGAGTTCACGATCGTGACCGCGACGACCACCGACCGCATCGAACTGTCCGGCGCGCAGCTGCCGGAGGACGTGCGCACCCTCCTTTTCCATCGCTGACCCGCCGCCCAGTGACTCACCCGCCCGGGCCGGCAGGCGGGATAGTCACTCAGCGGCGCGCTCTCGGAGGAGCAGCGTGCGTGAAGTGAGTCGTCAGGCCTGCGCGGACTCTTCCGCGGGCTCGAACACCGCGTCCAGCTCCCCTGTCAGCAGCTCCGGCGGCGTGATGCCGAACTGCTCGAGG
>NZ_CAXTHO010000163.1:0-5096 GCF_964244015.1 uncultured Amnibacterium sp.
GGGGATGTCCTGCCGAACGGGGTGCACAGGGGCCGGTCTGGGGAGACCGGCCCCTCTCGTGTTTATTGCCTTCGATGCGCGAGCGCATCGAAGAGCTGTGCTGTACCGCAGCGCCCTGCACGGGCGCTGCGGCTGACAGCGTGGGTGCGGGGCGTGGGTGGTGTGGCTGTGACCGAACGAGTGTGGTGGGTGCGTGATCATGCCGCCGGAGGCGACTCAGACCACCATCGGCTCGGGGGCGCCGTCCGGGCGCATGACCTCGAGCCAGAGGTCGACCTCTTCGCCCTCGTCCTCGAGACCGAGCGCGGCGGCGGTCTCGTCGATCGTGATCGCGACGACGGTGATGGCCTTGTCGGAGCCCTTGGGTGCGGTCCGGATGATGATGCGGTCGGAGTGCAGCCGGCTGACCGCCTCCGCCACACGGTCGAGCACCGGCTCCATCAGCGCCGGGTCGATGTCGTCCAGGCCGCCGTCGTCGAGGACCTGCACGAACGCGCCGCGCCGGCGATGGGCGATGACCTGGTCGCGGAGCGCCTCGTTCAGCAGGCGCCGGCCGCGGATCTCGTCACGGATCGTCTGCTCGAGCACCCGGCACTCCGCTCGCGCGTCCTCGTCGAGGTCGCCGTCGACCTCCGCGATGTGACGCAGCATCGGCAGGGCGACGCGGCTCGTCTGGGTCAGACGGACCTGCCGCTCGAAGTGGTGCGCGTCCTGCGCGGCCTGCCACTCCACCGCCTCGCGCTCCGAGCGGGCGAACTGGTGGATGTCGCGCATCGCGTGCGAGAGGGCGCGGACACCGAAGTACGCCGCCGCGACCCACAGCGTCATCGTCGCGGCACCGATCAGCCCTGCCGACCCCTCCCACACGAGGCTCTGCGCCACGACCAGGCCCGTGCCCACCCACGCGTGCACCGAGCGCTGTCGGATCATCGTCACCACCAGGAGGCAGCCGGCCGCACCGATGTACCAGTGCACGTCCCCCATCGTCCGCGAGGCCACCGGGGCGCTCGCGCAGAGCAGGGCGATCGCGAAGGAGACACCGGCGTTCAGCCCGGACACCAGCGGCGAGAGGGTCGGACCCCGATCCGCGACGGTCAGCAGGAACGCCGTCGTGAACAGGCCCAGCGCGATCAGGATCCGCTCCGGATGCACCGACGCGGTCATCACCAGCGCACCGTTGACGATCGTTCCGGCCGCGACTCCGGCGGCGAGCAGCGCGAGCAGGGGCCGAGGGAGCGGGATCATGCGAGCACCGCCGAGTCACCGGCCGCCGCGCGGTCGGCAGCGCCCACGGCCGAAGCGGGCCAGGACAGGACGAACGTCGCCCCCTCGCCGATCGCGGTGCGCACCTCCACGTCGCCGCCGACGCGGTGCATCCGCTCGATGATCGACACGCGCAGGCCGAGGCGTTCGGAGGCGACCGCCGACGGGTCGAAGCCGCGGCCCCGGTCCTCGACGACCACCCGGATGCCGCCGCCGGCGATGCCCTCGAAGGTGATCGAGCGCGGGACCTCGGGGCCTCCCGCGTGCTTGACGCTGTTCGTCATGGCCTGCACCGCGGCCGACACGATCGCATCCGCCACCGACTCCGGCACGGATTGGTCGCGCATGTTCTCCGTCGCGACGGTGAAGGCGTCGCCGATCCCGGCGGAGTCGGAGCGCACGCGGGCGGGCAGCTCCGCGATCGGGACCTTCGGCCCGATATGCGATGCGACGGTCGCCCGCGACAGCACGGTCATCGTGTGCACCGCCATGCGCGACGCGAGCGCCCGCGCCTCGGGCGTGTGCGCCCCGGCAGCGGAGAGGAAGGTGGTGAGCACCGAGTCGTGCACGAGCGAGTCGGTGCGGGTCCGCTCCGACTCGGTCGCCTCGTCGATCCGCGCACCCGCGTACAGGCTGAGCGCCGCGCCCTCGGCGGAGTCGACGTCGCGGGCCGCTCGCCGCACGGCGTGGACGACGAGGAGCAGCGCCAGACCCAGCTCGGCGGTGGAGGAGGCGCCGAGCAGGGCGGTCGACAGGGTCGCCGATCCGCCGGGGGGTGTGGTGCGGATCGCGGCGATCGCGACCGTCACCGAGAAGACGTACCCGGTCGCGACGAACCAGCGTGCGGCGACGATCATCAGCGCGCACGGGACGCCGGCGATGGCGAAGAGCCAGGGCGCCCCGGGACCGTCGTAGTGGTTGCCGACCGCGACGGGCCACAGCGCGAGCGCGGCGAGGTAGACGAGCGCGGTGCCGCCGAACACGGAACGCGTCCACTGGTGCAGCAGCGCGGAGAGCGCGGCGACGGCGATCGTGCCGTACACCGACACGGCGAGCAGCAGGCCGACGGCCATGCTCATCTGCGCCCAGTCCTCGGCGAGGCGGGGCAGCGTCATGGCGGCGAACAGCAGCCCGAACAGGCTGACCATGCCCGCCAGCACCATCTCGATGCGCCGTGAACCGATCGGGGCGAGCCCCATCCGGGCCGCCATGTCGCGCCCGCGCGTGTCAGTCATCGTGGACGGGGCTGAGGTCGAGCCCGCGCACGGTCGTCGCGCCGACGAACCGGTGTCCGGCACGCGAACCCGGCCGCGGCGGCTCCTGCGCGCGCACCTCCGCCGGGCGGACCGGATCGGTCGCCTGCTCGGCGGACGAGGTCGTCGTCACAGCGGGCCTTCCTTCGAATGGGTGGAGCACGGTCGTGCGGGAGTGTACGAGCGGGCCGGCGCTGCCGGACGAGGCGCCCCGTGTGTCATCCAGATGGCGTACCGACCGGTCTGTCGATCTCGAGCCACAGGTCGACGCGGTCGTCCCCGTCGTCGAGGCCGAGCGCGGCCGCGATCGGATCGCTCGACGTCGCGACGACGGTGAGCGCGCTCGGCGAGTCCGCAGCCGAGGTGCGGATGACGATCCGGTCCGACGTCAACGGGGCGATGGCCTCGGCGACGCGGGTGAGCATCGGATCGACCACGGCCGGTTCGAGGTCGTCGATCCCGCCGTCGTCGTTGACCTGCACGATCGAACCGCGCCGGCGCAGGGCCATGATCCGATCGCGGAGGACGTCGTTCAGCAGCCGCCGGCCGCGGATCTCGTCGCGGATGGTCTCTTCGAGCACGCGGCATTCGGCGCGGTCGGCCGGATCGAGCCGGCCGCGGGCGTCGGCGATCCGCTGGAGCATCGGCGCTGCGAGGCGGCCGGTCGTCACGAACCGGAGCTGGCGCTCCGCGTGGTACGCGTCCTGGGCCGCGAGGTACTCGATCTCCCGGCGCTCCGCGGCCGACGACCGCTGCATGTCCCGGGTGGTGCGCTGCAGCGCCCAACCGCCTCCGGCGAGGACGGCGACGAGCAGCACCGTCCGGGAGACGCTGAAGCGATCCAGGCCGCCAGGGCCGGCCCAGAGCATCGTGTGTGCCACCAGCGCTGCGGTCAGCAGCCAGGCGAGAGGCTCGCGTCGGCGCCAGTAGAGGACGACGACCATGCAGCCGGCCGCGCGGACGGACCATCCTCCGGAGTCGTAGGAGTCGCGCAGGGGATCCACCGCGACCGTGCCGAGCACCGGGACGGCAGCTCCGGCGACCGTCCCCAGCGCCGCCTTCCAGCGCGGCAGCCGATCCGGGTCGCGGTCGACGAAGAGCAGGAGGAACACCCCGGCGAACAGGACGAGCGCCGCGATCGAGGGGCCCGGCACCGTCTGGGTCCGGATCTGGACGATCGCGAACGTCACCACGAACGTCATGGAGACCCATCCCATGATGAGGATGAATCGGCGCGGCAGGGCGATCATGCGATCACCAGCGCCTCATCCGACAGCGGATCGGTCCCCGCCATCACGACCGATCCCCAGCTCAGCACGACGGTGCAGCCGCGTCCCGGCGCGGTGTCGATGTCGGCGCGGCCGTCGACGCGGCGCAGCGGCTGCTGCACGATGGTCGCCACGCCGCGCAGCGACACGCTGGCGGGGTCGAAGCCGACGCCGTCGTCGCGCACGATGATGCGCAGGCCGTCCGGACCGAGCGGCGTGATCCGCAGCTCCCGCGACTCCGCGTCGGCGTGACGGACGCTGTTCGCCATCGCCTCGGCCATCGCGTCGAGCAGCGCATCCGCGATGTCGACGGGCAGGATCACGGCTCCGGAGCCGCCGGCCTGCACGGCGAACCGGGACAGGAGGGGCGCGAGTCGCGTCTCGACCGCGGCCCACCGCTCGGCGAACGGGATCGCGATCCCGTAGTCGGTCGACCGGTTCACGTGGGCGAGCACCCGGACGGCGTTGGCAGCCATCCGGCCCGCGAGCTCCTCGGTCTCCGGCGTCTGGGCGGATGCGGCGGTCAGGAAGGTGGTGAGCACCGCGTCGTGCAGCAGCGCATCGGTCCGGCGCCGCTCCAGCTCGGTGGCGTCCTCCGCACGAGCGGCCGCGTATTCCGCGAGCACCGTGGCCTGCGCGCGGTCGGCGCGCCGGACGTCGCCCCGGAGCGCGGCGACCACGAGGGTCAGCACGACCGTCAGCATCAGGACGAGCAGCGCGTCGGCCAGCGCCTCCGCGGGCCGGACGCCGCCGGCCACCCCGAGCACGACGCCGACCTGGGCGGCGAGAGCGACGCCGATGGTGATCGACAGCACGGCCGACGACGATGCGACGGCGAGGTAGGCCATCGGGACCGCCGACATCGCGGCGATCCACGAGACCTGGTCGTGCGAGATCGGCTGCGTGATCGCGAAGGGGAGCACGACGAGCCCCAGGGCGTACGCCGCGACGGCAGCCCACAGGATCGGACGGGACGCTCCGCGGGCGACCGCGGCGATCGGGCCGCCGAGCGCCGACGCCCAGATCGGCACGATCGCCGCACCGGTGAGCACGCCGCCGAACGAGGCCACGTCGGCGGTGAACGCGTCGACCGTCTGCAGCGCGTAGAGCACACCGAAGGCACCGACGACGATGCCGAGGTAGCGCTCGAACCGCTCCGCGCCGATGATGCGGGTGGCGCGATCCATCACCGTCGACGCTGCGGGCCCGGCCGGTGCGGTCGCGACGGGCCGTCCCTCAGTCGTCATGGGTGGGCGCGTCGGGGTCGAGTCCGGGGAGGATCCCGTCCTCGACCGCGCGACGCAGCAGATCC
>NZ_CAXTHO010000164.1:0-5072 GCF_964244015.1 uncultured Amnibacterium sp.
GCGGCTGGCCTCCAGGCGCAAGAACGGCTCGAACACCCGCTCCAGCGCGTCGGGCGGGATGCCCGGCCCGTCGTCATCGACCGTGACAGCGACCAGGGGACTCTCCGCGAACCGAACATCTGGATCCGTCATCGCTGAGGTGCTGGTCGTCCTGTGCGGGCTGTCGTTCTCCGGCAAGAGCACCGTCGCGAGCGAGCTTGCCGTCCGGCTGCCGGCCGAGGTCGTCGGCTTCGACGCAATCAACGCGGAACGCGGGCTTTCAAGCGGGCAGGGCGTCGCGCTCGAGGAATGGGTGAAGACCAAGGAGATCGCTCACGCACGTGCTCGAGCGTCGCTCGCAGCCGGCCGGTCGGTGGTCATCGACGACACGAGCTCACCCGCGTTCCTGCGCGACGAGTGGCGAGCGGTCGCGTCCGGCGCGGGCGTCGCGATGGTGATCGTCTTCGTGCGCCTGGACCCGGAGGAGCAGCGTGCGCGCATCGCAGCGAACCGCGCGAGCGGTGACCGTGCCGATGTCCTCGACGCGATCCTCGAGGAGCATCTCGCGGGCTTCGAAGCCCAGTCGGATGCCGAAGCAGCGCTGACCTTCGCCGGTGCCGACAGCCACTCACCCGACGCGCTCGACGCGCTCCTGGTGCGGATCCGATCCCGCGCTGCAGAGTCATCAGTCGCCCGGATCGAGCGGCGCGAACCGAGCGGGGAGTAGGTCCGGCCGTTCCTCCGCTCGCCGGCACGCCCCCCTACTGGGTACCAGGACGCATGGTCCACCGCAACGGATGGTGCCCTGCCGGCCATGTATGGGTCGTAGGTGTTCTTCGACCCGGGATGGTGGGCCATGGATGAGCTGAAGTTCGACGAGCTGGTGCGAGACGCGGGGGCGGTCCCGCGGGTGCGCTCGACCGCGGTGATGCGGTTGGCGGAGGAGAGCCGACTCGGACGGCTGTCCAGTCGCCGTCGCCGGCCTCTGGTTGTTGTCGCGGCCGTCTCCGGAGTGGTGCTGCTCGCCGCTGCGACCGGTACCGCGGCGCTGATGAAGCTCCCGCCGTTCCAGGGCCTCGAGCCCGAGATGTACCGGACTCAGGCGTCGATCGCGATCGAGTACCGCTCGATCACCGGGTACCAGAACCACTGCGAGGCGTTCCTGGAGTTCACCAATCTGTCGGTGAAGCAGGCCGACGCCGCCGACGCGCTGGTCGAGCAGCACGACTGGTCCGGCATCGGCCAGCGCTCCTACGACACGGCCGCTGCGGGGCTCAGCGACGACGACGCCATCGAGACCCGCTTCACCGATGTGCTGGGCGATCAGCTGCACACCGTCGCGGTCCGCGCGCTTCCCGGCGTCGCTTCCTCCGGCGTGAACGCCGACGGTGCGGCGTCCTGGAGCGGCTGGTCGATGTCGTGCGAAGGCGGCCAGCATTGAGCGCCGAGCTCGCGGAGGCCCGTGCCAAGCGCGCCGCCCGCGTCACCGCCCTGACGGCCGACGCCGCGCGCGTGACGGCGCTGGTCGAGCGAGACGGCGAGGCGCTGCTGGCGTACTTCGCCCGGCGGGTGCAGCCACGCGAAGACGCAGCGGACCTCCTCAGCGAGACCTTCACCGTGCTGTGGCGACGATCGCGCGACCTCCCGGAAGGGGACGAGGCCGGCCGGATGTGGGTCTACGGCATCGCCCGCAACGTGCTCTCCACTCACCGGCGAGGGCAAGGGCGCAGGAGCGCGCTCGTCGAACAGCTGCGCGCCGAGCTCGACGCCGCAGCGACGAGCACGCTCGGGGGAGCAGCGTCAGCACCCGGTCCGGACGCGGAGTACGCCGCGCAGCTGGTCAGGGGACTGCCGACCCCGGATCGGGAGATCTTCATGCTGCTGCACTGGGACGGCTTCACCCTCAGCGAGATCGCGCGCCTCCTCGACCTCCCCGCCGGCACCGTGCGGAGCCGCTATGCGCGGGCCAGAGGGGTGCTGAAGAAGCAGCTCGAAGCAGCGTCCGAGTAACTCCCGCGTCGGGAATCCGTGTGGGCGACCGGTGCCGGCGTCTGATGCGGCCCTGTTCCCGGGACACCGCATGCGCGGCCACCGGTGGCCCACTGCGGACCCGCGGCTTCGCAGCGGTGCCGTCTACGCATCCGCTCGAAACGGCGTCACCGCCACCCCGTATGGTGACGGAGCCACCGATGCCTCGAGGAGCCGTCCGTCGTGAAAGCCATCCGCCGATTCACCGTCCGGACCGTTCTGCCGACCTCCCTGTCGGCTCTGGACGAGCTCGCCGCGAACCTCCGCTGGTCGTGGCACGAGCCGACCAGGCAGCTGTTCTCCGAGATCGACCCCGAGATCTGGCAGACCATCGCGGGGGACCCGGTCGCCCTGCTCGGCGCGGTCAGCCCGTCGCGGATCGAAGCGCTCGCCGCCGACGGCGCGTTCGTGGCCCGCGCGAACGCGTTGCGCGACGACCTCGCGACCTACTGCACCGAGCCCCGCTGGTACCAGTCGCTCACCGAGGCTCCCGAGCACATCGCCTACTTCTCGCCGGAGTTCGGCATCGCCGCCGCCCTGCCGCAGTACTCGGGCGGGCTCGGCATCCTCGCCGGCGACCACCTGAAGAGCGCCTCCGACCTCGGCCTGCCGCTCACCGGCATCGGCCTCTTCTACCGCGCCGGCTACTTCACGCAGTCCATCTCCGCCGACGGCTGGCAGCAGGAGGCGTACCCGGTCCTCGATCCCGACGGCCTGCCGCTGACCCTCACCCGGCATGCCGACGGCGCTCCCGCGCTGGTGTCGCTCGCGCTGCCCTACGGGCGCACCCTGCACGCCAGGATCTGGCAGGTGGCCGTCGGGCGCGTGACGCTGCTGCTGCTCGACACTGACATCCCCGAGAACGAGGACGCTCTGCGGGATGTCACCGACCGCCTCTACGGCGGCGGCGGCGAGCACCGGCTGCTGCAGGAGCTGCTGCTCGGCGTCGGCGGGGTGCGCGCCCTGCGGATCTGGACCGAGCTGACCGGCCGGCGCGACGCGGAGGTGTTCCACACCAACGAGGGGCATGCGGGCTTCCAGGGACTCGAGCGCATCTCGACGCTCATCCACGACGGGCTGACCTTCGCCGAGGCGCTGCAGGTCGTGCGCGCCGGCACGGTGTTCACGACGCACACGCCGGTGCCCGCGGGCATCGACCGGTTCGAGCGCGGCCTGATGGAGCAGTACTTCTCGGGGGACCTGCTGCCCGGCGTCGACGTGTGGGAGGTCCTGGCGCTCGGCGCCGAGAACTACTCCGGCGGATCGGGCGACATGTTCAACATGGCCGTCATGGGCCTCCGGCTCGGGCAGCACGCCAACGGTGTCTCCCAGCTGCACGGCGAGGTCAGCCGCGGCATGTTCAACGGGCTCTGGCCCGGCTTCGACGCCTCCGACGTACCGATCACCTCCGTCACGAACGGCGTGCACGCGCCCACCTGGACCGATCCGCTGCTGCTCGAGCTGTCGCAGCAGAAGCTCGGCACGTCCGACACCACAGCGGCCGACTGGGCGGGTGGAGGCGTCAGCGACGCCGAGCTGTGGGCGGTCCGAGGTCGGATGCGCGCGAACCTCGTCGCGGACGCCAGGCGCCGCGTGACCGCGGCCTGGCTCGACGAGAACCCCGGCGCCTCCGCCCCGGCCTGGTTCGACGGGCTGCTCGACCCCGACGTGCTGACGATCGGGTTCGCCCGCCGCGTGCCCACCTACAAGC
Source organism: uncultured Amnibacterium sp. (assembly GCF_964244015.1). NCBI lineage: Bacteria > Bacillati > Actinomycetota > Actinomycetes > Micrococcales > Microbacteriaceae > Amnibacterium > uncultured Amnibacterium sp. The sequence goes on from NZ_CAXTHO010000164.1 coordinate 3,719, forward strand.
GGCTGACGCTGATGCTCGAGGACGAGGCGCGGCTGATCGCGCTGCTCACGCACAAGAAGCGGCCGATCCAGATCGTGATCGCCGGCAAGTCGCACCCGGCCGACGACGAGGGCAAGCGGCTGATCCAGAAGCTGGTCCGCTTCACGCAGGACCCCGAGCTGCGGCGCCGGATCGTGTTCCTCCCGAACTACGACATCGCCATGGCGCAGGTGCTGTACCCGGGCACGGACGTGTGGCTGAACAACCCCCTCCGGCCGCTGGAGGCGTGCGGCACGTCGGGCATGAAGGCGGCGCTGAACGGGGTGCTGAACCTGTCGATCCTCGACGGCTGGTGGAACGAGTACTACGACGGCGAGGACGGGTGGGCGATCCCGTCCGCCGACGCCGCCGGTGACGCCGCCGAGCGCGACAAGCTCGAGGCCGAGAGCCTGTACGACCTGATCGAGAACCAGATCGCGCCGCGCTTCTACCGCCGCGACGGCGCCGGGGTGCCCACCCGGTGGATGGCGAACGTGCGGCACACCCTGGCGACGCTGTCGCCCGAGCTGTCGGCGGACCGCATGGTGCGCGAGTACGTGCAGCGGCTGTACATGCCGGCGGCAAAGGCGGCCGAGGCGATCAGTGAGGGCGACTACGCGGGCGGCCGCGAGCTGGCCGCCTGGAAGGCTGCCGTGTCGAACGGCTGGAACGGCGTCTCCGTCATCCATGTGGAGTCCGGGGGCCTCGCCCGCGTGCCGCAGGTCGGGGACCAGCTGCACGTGCGCGCGCAGGTGCAGCTCGGATCCCTCACGCCCGCGGACGTCGCGGTGGAGGTCGTCTACGGCACGTCCCGGGAGGGCGACGACCTGGTGAACACGGCGACGGTGGAGCTGACCCCCCTCGAGGATGACGCGGTCGCCACGCCCGGCCCGGCGTCCTCCGACGGCTCCTACACCTTCGCCGGCACGGTGACCCTGTTCCGCCCGGGCTCATTCGGCTACAACGTGCGCGTCGTGCCGAAGAACGAGTACCTGGCCGACCCGGCCGAGATGGGCCTGGTCGCCGTCGCGCACTAGTACTTACGGCCGCGCCGCCGCCGCTGCGGCGCGGCTGTGCGTACCGCACGGCCCTGCACGGGCCGTGCGGCTGACGCCTGCGGCCGGGGCCGGCCCGCGCGCGTCCCTCAGTCTCGCGCTGGTCGAGGTGCGAGCGCCAGCGAGTCTCGAGCGATGTCCTGAGGTTCTCGAAGGGGCCACTCGGAGCCGCTCGAACGGCCGTCAGGTTCCTGGTGGTCTCGAGACGGCCGCGGACGGCCTCCTCGACCAGCGGAAGAGCAGCTCGGTCAGCGCGCGGCGTACAGGAGGAGGGTCGGGCG
>NZ_CAXTHO010000165.1:0-5069 GCF_964244015.1 uncultured Amnibacterium sp.
TACGAGCTGGACGAGGTGCCGGAGCACATGATCGTGGTCGGCTCGGGCGTCACCGGCGCGGAGTTCGCCTCCGCGTACCTGGCTCTCGGCGCGAAGGTCTCCCTGGTCTCCAGCCGCGAGCAGGTGCTCCCCGGCGAGGACGCCGATGCCGCGCGCGTGATCGAGAACGTCTTCACCCGCAACGGCATGGACGTCATCAGCAAGAGCCGCGCCAGCAAGGTCGAGCGCACGGCGGACGGCGTGGTCGTCACGTTGAGCGACGGGCGCACGGTCGAGGGATCCCACTGTTTGATGGCGGTCGGGTCGGTTCCGAACACGGCAGGCATCGGGCTCGAGGAGGCCGGCGTGCAGCTGACCGAGAGTGGACACATCCGGGTCAACCGCGTCGCCCGCACCTCGATGCCGAGCATCTACGCCGCCGGTGACTGCAGCGACTTCCTGCCGCTGGCCTCGGTGGCGTCCATGCAGGGCCGCACCGCGGTCTACCACGCGATGGGAGACGCCGTGGCCCCGACCGAGCTGCGCAACGTGAGCTCGAACATCTTCACCCAGCCCGAGGTCGCGACCGTCGGCTGGTCGCAGAAGCAGATCGAGGAGGGGATCGCGCAGGGCGACATCTACAAGCTGCCGCTCGCCTCCAACCCGCGCGCGAAGATGCTGAGCATGCACGACGGGTTCGTGAAGCTGTTCGCGCGCACCGGATCCGGCACCGTGATCGGCGGCGTCATCGCCTCGCCCCGGGCGAGCGAGCTGATCCTGCCGATCGCGCTCGCGGTCGAGCACCGGCTCACCGTCGACCAGCTGGCGCGCGCCTTCAGCGTCTACCCGAGCCTCTCCGGCGCCATCACGGACGCCGCGCGCGCGATGCACATCGTCGCCTGATTTCATCGTTCAGGAGTTCTGGCAGCGGCTTCGCCGCGCCGGAACTCCTGAACGACGAAATCAGGCCGGGACCGGGACCTCGTCGAGGATCTCGAGCAGGACCGTCCCGGACGACACGGTCGTGCCGGCGGTCGCGGTGACGCGTGCGACGACGCCGGCGCGGTGCGCGGTCAGCGGCTGCTCCATCTTCATCGCCTCGAGCACGGCGACGAGGTCGCCCTCGACGACGTGCTGGCCCTCCGTCACCGCGACCTTGACGACCGTCGCCTGCATCGGGGCCTTCACCGCGGTGCCGGAGGTGGTGCCGGCGCGGCCCGCTGCGGAGCGGCGTCGCGGAGGCGGCGGCGCGGCGGCTGCGGAGTCCGGGCGCGCGAGGGCGGTCGGCAGCGACACCTCGATGCGCTTGCCGTTCACCTCCACGGTCACCCGCTGCCGATCGTCGGGCGCCGGACCCGTCGGGCCCTGATCGCCGAGCGAGCCGCTCCACGGCTCGATCTCGTTCGCGAACTCGGTCTCGATCCAGTTCGTGTAGACGCCGAAGTGCCCGTCCTCCGCCGTGAACGCGGGATCGCGGACGACCGCGCGGTGGAACGGGATGACGGTGGGCAGGCCGCCGACCTCGAACTCGGCGAGCGCGCGACGCGAGCGCTCGATCGCGTCCTTCCGGTCGGCGCCCGTCACGATCAGCTTCGCGAGCAGGGAGTCGAACGCGCCGGACACGACGTCGCCGGTCGTGACGCCGGAATCCAGCCGCACGCCGGGGCCGCCCGGCACCCGGAACGACCTGACGGGCCCGGGGGAGGGGAGGAAGTTCCGGCCGGGGTCCTCCCCGTTGATGCGGAACTCGATCGAGTGGCCGCGCGCGACCGGGTCGCCGTAGCCGAGCGCCTGCCCCTCCGCGATGCGGAACTGCTCGCGCACCAGGTCGAGGCCGGTGACCTCCTCCGAGACCGGGTGCTCGACCTGGAGGCGCGTGTTCACCTCGAGGAACGAGACCGTGCCGTCCGAGCCGATCAGGAACTCGCAGGTCCCGGCGCCGACGTAGCCGACCTGCTGCAGGATCGCCTTCGACGAGCGGTAGAGCAGCTCGCGCTGTTCGTCCGTCACGAACGGGGCGGGCGCCTCCTCCACGAGCTTCTGGTGCCGCCGCTGCAGCGAGCAGTCGCGGGTGGAGACCACGACGACGTTCCCGAACGCGTCGGCCAGGCACTGGGTCTCGACGTGGCGCGGCTTGTCGAGGTACTTCTCGACGAAGCACTCGCCGCGCCCGAACGCGGCGACCGCCTCACGCGTCGCCGACTCGAACAGGTCGGGGATCTCCTCCATCGTGCGGGCGACCTTCAGCCCGCGCCCGCCGCCGCCGAACGCCGCCTTGATCGCGATCGGCAGGCCGACCTCCTCCGCGAACGCGACGATCTCGGAGGCGTCCTCGACCGGGTTCAGCGTGCCGGGCGCCAACGGGGCGCCGACGGATTCGGCGACGTGCCGGGCTGTGACCTTGTCCCCGAGCGCCTCGATCGCGGCGGGCGACGGCCCGATCCAGATCAGGTCGGCGTCGATCACGGCCTGTGCGAACGCACTGTTCTCGGCCAGGAAGCCGTAGCCCGGGTGCACCGCGTCGGCGCCGCTGCGGCGCGCGACGGAGAGCAGCTTGTCGATGACGAGGTACGTCTCCGCGCTCGTCGTGCCGCTGAGCGCGTAGGCCTCGTCCGCAAGCCGCACGTGGCGCGCGTCCCGGTCCTGATCGGCGTACACGGCGACGGAGGCGATGCCCGCGTCACGGGCGGCGCGGATGATCCGGACGGCGATCTCGCCCCGGTTCGCGATCAGCAGCTTCGTGATGCGTCGCGGCACCGGGGAGGGGAGATCGGGAGCGGACATCGACACCAACAGTATTCCCAGGCGCACGCCACTCTTTGGCGGACCTATACAGACCTTCCCGGATTCCACTGTGCGCGGCGCACGACATCACAGGCCGGAGGCGCGGTTCCAGAGCGAGGTCCACGGCGTCCCGGTCTGCCGCACCAGGCGTCGGAGGACGCTGAGCGACAGCCCGACGACCGTCGACGGGTCGCCCTCGATCCGGTCGATGAAGGGGCCGGCCAGCCCGTCGATCGTGAACGCGCCCGCGACTGCGAGCGGTTCGCCGGTGGCGACGTAGGCCGCGAGCTCGTCGTCGTCCAGGTCGGCCGCGAACCGCACGGAGGCGCGCGCCGTCTCCCCGAACCCGGCACCCGTCCGCGCGTCGATCAGGTGGTGCCCGGAGTGCAGCACCCCGGCGCCGCCGCGCTGCGCGTGCCAGCGGGCCAGCGCCACCGCCGGCTCGAGCGGTTTCCCGTAGGTGACGCCCCCGAATGCGAACGCCGAGTCGCCGCCCAGGATCAGCGCGTCGGTCGTGCCGAGCACGCTCGCCACCGCCTCCGCCTTCAGCCGCGCGAGCAGCTGCACGAGCTCGTCCGGGTCGAGCGCGGACCCGCGCTCCGCCTCGAGGGCCGCGACGGCCGCCTCCTCGTCGACTCCCGGAGCGACGGTCTCGGGCTCGATCCCCGCTGCGCGCAGCAGCGCGAGGCGGGCGGGGGAGGTGGAGGCGAGGACCAGGCGCACGATCCATCACGCTACGGGGCCAGGGCGGTGTGCACGGATCAGGGGATCCGGCAGGCCTCCGGCCGCCGGATCCCCTGATCCGTGAACACCAGGCGCGTGCACCAGGGTGGACCCGTGGTGGACGGACGCGAGGTCGAGCTGGACGTGCTGCGCATCGCGCACGGCGGCGTCGCCGTCGCCGAGCTGGGTGGCCGCGTCGTGTTCGTCGCGGACACGCTGCCGGGCGAGCGGGTGCTGGCCCGGATCACCGACGACCGGCACGACCGCTTCTGGCGAGCGGAGACGCTGCGCGTGATCGAGGGCTCCGCCGATCGCGTCCCGCACATCTGGGCGGACGCGTCGCTCGACCGCCCACCCGAGCAGCGCGCGGGCGGCGCCGAGTTCGGGCACATCGCGCCTGCCCGCCAGCGCACGCTGAAGGAGGAGGTCCTCCGTGACGCCCTCGGGCGGATCGGAGGGCTGCCGCAGGATCGGATCGCCGCCCTCGACCCGCACGTGATCGCCGTGCCCGGACGCCACGACGGACTCCGGTCGCGCACCCGCGTGCGGCTGCACGTCGACCGGTCCGGCCGCGTCGGCCCGTTCGCCGCGCGGTCGAAGCGGGTCGTGCCGGTCCACGATCTGCCGCTCGCGGTCGAATCGCTGCAGGGCCTCCTGCCGGCGACCGCGGTCGGGCGGGAGGTCGACCTCGTCGCCGCGTCGTCCGGGTCCTTCGCCGCCGGCCGGCGCGACGCGAGGCCGCCGATCACCGAGCGGGTGGGGGAGCGGGAGTTCCGGCTGGAGGCGCTCGGCTTCTGGCAGGTGCACCCCGCAGCACCCGCCGTGCTCACGGCCGCAGTGCGCGCGGCGGTCGATCCCGCGCTGCTCGACCCGGACGCCGACAACCTCGACCTCTACGGCGGCGTCGGGCTGCTCGCGGCGGCGCTCGCCGGCGACGCCGACGTGCGGGTCACGACCGTCGAGTCGGACGGCGCCGCCAGCGCGCACGCGGCCGCGAACCTCGCCGACCTGCCGCGCGCCCGAGCCGTGGAGGCGCGCGTCGACGCGTTCCTCGCCGCCCGGCAGCAGGAGCGGCCGGGCGCGACCGTGCTGCTGGACCCTCCGCGCTCCGGCGCCGGCCGCGACATCGTGGAGGCGATCGTCGCGGCTCGGCCCGCGCAGATCGTCTACGTCGCGTGCGACCCGGTCGCCCTCGCCCGCGACCTCGGCACCTTCGCCGCGCACGGCTGGCAGGCCGTGACGCTCGACGCGTTCGACCTCTTCCCCAACACCCACCACCTGGAGGCCGTCGCGCGCCTGGTGCGCGAGGAGTAGGACTGCGCGGCGATCCGCCCGGCTCCGGGACGTCCCGACACGGGCGCGGGGCGCCCGGATCGCTCCACCGATGCCGACCCGCGGTGCGCCGGAAGGCGACGCGCCCTGAATTGGGGACCGCGACTCCCCGATCGGGGACGCGACGAGTGGGGGGCTTCGCTCCTACCGTTGGTCCACTATCCCGAACGAGGAGTCCGTCCGTGTCGATCGTCCTGCCTGAGAGCGCGGTTGATGTGGTGCGGGTGGCGGTGGTTGATGACCATGAGTCG
>NZ_CAXTHO010000166.1:0-4666 GCF_964244015.1 uncultured Amnibacterium sp.
CCTCCCTCACCGCCGACGCCCGCCGGCACGGGGTCGTCGTGCGGCGGCCGGACATCAACCTGTCCGGGACGGACGCGGGGATGGAGGGGATCGACCGCCCCGCCCCGGGCGGACGCGACGCCTGCCTCGACCCCGAGCAGCCGCCGGTCTCCGCGGAGTTCGATCCCACCGCGCCCGCCCACGACGCGGCGCACCGGCGCGACGGCGGGCTCGCCGTGCGGCTCGGCCTCGGCGGGGTCACCGGGATCGGCGCGAAGCTCGCCGAGCGGATCGTCGCCGAGCGGACCTCGCACGGCGCGTACCGGGACGTGCCGGACCTCGCCCGCAGGATCGGGATGACCACGCAGCAGCTCGAGGCGCTCGCGACCGCGGGCGTGTTCGAGGGCTTCGGCATGACGGTCAGGGAGGCGCTCTGGGCGGCGGGATCCGCTGCGGAGGAGCGGCCGGACACCCTGCCGCACACCTCGATCCTCGTGCAGCCGCCGCTGCTGCCGGAGACCTCGGGGATGGACCGGGTCGCCGCCGACTTGTGGGCGACCGGGATCTCGGTCGACGACCATCCCGTCGCGCACGTGCGCGCGGAGCTCGCGCAGCGCGGTGTGCTGACCGGCGATGCGCTGAAGCGGGCGGAATCGGGGCGCCGGGTCGAGATCGGCGGGGTCGTCACGCACCGGCAGCGGCCGGCGACCGCCTCCGGCATCACGTTCCTGAACATCGAGGACGAGACCGGGATGATCAACGTGATCGCCTCGGTCGGGGTGTGGCAGCGCTACCGCCGGGTCGCCCGCGAGGCGCCGGCGATGATCGTTCGCGGCATCCTGGAGCGTTCCCCCGAGGGTGTCGTCAACATCGTCGCCGACCGCTTCGAGCGCCTCCCCATCGGCGCGAAGCACACGAGCCGCGACTTCCGGTGAGACTTCACGCCGGACGGCGCCCGTCACGTCTTCGGCGCGGATCTGGACGACCAGACCGAGATCCTTCGTCCGGTGACGCTTTCGGGTCAGCCGGCGATGGCGTCGAGCTCGGCGATCGCGTCCGCTGGCAGCTCGACGTCAGCGGCCGCGAGGTTCTCCCGCAGGTGCGCGACCGACGACGTACCGGGGATCAGCAGCAGGTTCGGCGAGCGCTGCAGCAGCCACGCCTGCGCGACCTGCATCGGGGTGACGCCGAGCCGCGAGGCGACCGCGTCGAGCACGTCGGACTGGAGGGGGCTGAAGCCGCCGAGCGGGAAGTACGGCACGTACGCGATGCCCTCCTCGCGGAGGGAGGCGATCAGGTCGTCGTCCTGCCGGTGCGCGAGGTTGTAGAAGTTCTGCACCGTGACGATCGGGGTGATCGTCCGCGCCTCCGCGATCTGCTGCGCGTCGACGGTGCTGACGCCGACGTGCCGGATCAGCCCCTGCTGCTGCAGCTCGGCGACCGCCTCCACCTGCGGCGCGATCGACCCGGCGACCGGTGAGTGCTCGCCGCCCATCCGCACGTTCACCACGTCGAGCACGTCGACGCCGAGCGTCTGGAGGTTCTCCCGCACCTGCGCCTGCAGGTCCTCGGGCTCGCGGCTCGGGATCCAGCGCTTGCGGTCGTCGCGCCGCGACCCGACCTTCGTCACGATCACGAGGTCGTCCGGGTACGGCGCGAGCGCCTCCCGGATCAGCTCGTTCGAGACGTGCGGCCCGTAGAAGTCGGCCGTGTCGATGTGGCGCACACCCGATTCGACCGCGGTCCGCAGCACGGCGATCGCCGCGTCGTGGTCCTTCGGCGGCCCGAAGACGCCCGTGCCCGGCAGCTGCATCGCGCCGAAGCCGATGCGCGAGAAGGTGAGATCGGCGATGCGGAACGCGCCGCCCGGCAGATCGGTCGTCGTGGTGGTCATGAGGACCAGCTTGCGCCCGTCTCCTGAAGCTCAGATGCCCGCGGCGTTGAACAGCAGACCGAGCAGGTAGGTGACCGCCGCGGCGCCGTAGCCGATGAGCAGCTGGCGGAGCGCGCGCAGCAGCATCGGCGCACCCGAGAGCAGCCCCACCAGCGCACCGGAGGCGAGCAGCGCGATGCCGACCAGGCCAGCGGCGACCGCGACGGCGAGCAGCCCGGACAGGCCGAACAGGTACGGCAGGATCGGCACCAGGGCGCCGGAGGCGAAGAACGCGAAGCTCGACAGCGCGACGCCGAGCGGGGTGCCGACGGTCTCCACGTCGACGTCGTCGGCGGGCAGCTGCGGCGCCTCCCGCTCGCGGAGCACCTCCGCCGCCGCCTTCTCCGCCTCCTCCTCCGTCATCCCGCGGGCGCGGAACACGAGCGCGACCTCGTTCTCGTCGAAGTCGATCCTGGTCAGCGCGTCCGCCGACTGGAGCGACGGGGTGGAGGCGGCGAGCAGCTCCCGCTGGGAGGAGACCGAGACGTACTCGCCCGCGCCCATCGACAGCGCGCCGGCGAGCAGCCCCGCGATACCGGTCACGAGCACCAGGGCGGCATCCGCGCCCGCCGCGCCGACCCCGAGCACGAGCGCGAGGTTGCTGACGAGCCCGTCGTTGGCGCCGAACACCGCCGCGCGGAAGGTGCCCGAGATCCGCAGCCGGCCCCGCATCGCGAGCGCCCGCACGACCTCCTCGTGGATGCGCTCGTCGGCGGCCATCTGCGGTGTCGCGTCGCGGTCGTCCTGGTAGGGCGAACGGCCCTCGGCGCGCTGCAGGAGCGCGAGCACGAAGACGAACCCGAATCGGCGGGCCAGCAGGCCGAACAGGCGGGTGCGCAGGCTCGTCGTCGTCGGCCGCTCGCCCGACTCGCCGAGCAGGACGAGCCAGTGCTGCTCGTGGCGACCCTCCGCCTCCGCGAGTTCGAGCAGGATCTCGCGGTCGGCACCGGTGCGCCGCGACGCGAGGTCGCGGTAGACCCTCGCCTCGGCGCGCTCGTCGGCGAGGTAGGCGCGCCACCGCCGGATCTGCTCGCGGGACCGGCCCGTGGTGTCGGTCACGCGTCCTCCAGATCGACGACGAGGGTCTCGTCGGATCGAGCCTAGATGCGCCTGATCAGCCCTGCACCCGCTTGCGCAGCAGGTCGATCCGCTTCTGCAGCTCGTCCTCCGTCGCCTGCGCGACGGCCGGGCCGCCGCAGAGCCGCCGCAGCTCGGCGTGGATCGCGCCGTGCGGCGTGTTCGTGCGGCGCGACCACAGACCGACGAGGTCCTGGAGGCGCTGCCGCTGGTCCTTCAGGCGCCGATGCATCGGGACCACGGGGGACGGCTGCGCGGGCGGCGTGGCCTTCTTCCCCCTCCCCTGCTGCTTGGCCTGGCGGTGCTGCAGCAGATTGCGGACCTGGTCGGGCTCGAGCAGCCCGGGCAGGCCGAGGAAGTCCAGCTCCTCCTCGCTGCCGACCTCGGCCTCGAAGCCGAACTCGCCGCCGTCGTACAGCACGCGGTCGAAGTTCGCGTCGCTGCCGAGCGCCTGGAACGAGCCGTCGAGCGCGAGCGACTCCGACGCCTTCTCGAGCCGGTTCGCCGCGTCGAGCGCGCCGTCGTCGAGACCGCCCTGCGCGTCGTCCTCGGTCGCGCGGTCGAGGGCGTGGTCCCGCTCGAGCTCGAGCTGCTCGGCGAGCTTCAGCAGGATCGGCACGTTCGGGAGGAAGACGGAGGCGCTCTCGCCGCGTCTCCTCGCCCGCACGAACCGGCCGATCGCCTGGGCGAAGAACAGCGGCGTCGAGGCGTTCGTCGCGTAGACGCCGACCGACAGCCGCGGCACGTCGACGCCCTCCGACACCATCCGCACGGCGACGAGCCAGCGGTCCGTGCCCGCGGAGAACGCGGCGATCCGGTCGCTCGCCTCCTTCTCGTCGGAGAGCACGATCGCGACCGCCTGCCCGGTGAGGGCCTTCAGCTGCGCGGCGTAGGCGCGGGCGACGGTCTTGTTCGTCGCGATCACCAGCCCGCCGGCGTCCGGGACGTGCCGCCGAACCTCCGTGAGCCGCTGGTCCGCGGCGCGCAGCACCGCGGGGATCCAGTCGCCGTCCGGCGCGAGCGCGGTGCGCCACGCCTGCGCGGTGATGTCCTTGGTCGTGGCCTCGCCGAGTCGGGCGCTCATCTCCTCGCCCGCGCTCGTGCGCCAGTGCATGGCGCCGGAGTAGACCATGAACAGCACCGGACGGACGACGCCGTCCTCCAGCGCCCGCCGGTAGCCGTACGCGTAGTCGGTGACCGACGTGCGGATGCCGTGCTCGTCGGGCGCGTACTCCACGAACGGGATCTGCGCGGTGTCGCTGCGGAACGGGGTGCCGGAGAGGGAGAGCCGCCTGGTCGCGTTCGCGAACGCCTCCCGCATCCCGTCACCCCAGGACAGCGCGTCGCCGCCGTGGTGGACCTCGTCGAGGATGACGAGCGTCCGCCCCGACTCGGTCAGCCGTCTGTGCAGCTTCGGCTCCATGCCGATCTGCGCATATGACAGCGCGGCGCCGTGCCAGTGCTTGCCGAGCCACCCGTCCGCGTTCTTGAACGCCGGGTTCAGATGGATCGCGACGCGCTCCGCGGCCTCGGCCCACTGCCGCTTCAGGTGATCCGTCGGTGCGACGACGGTGACGTGGTCGATGGTGCCGCGGGCGAGCAGCTCCTTCGCGAGGCGGAGCGCGAACGTTGTCTTGCCCGCCCCCGGCGTCGCGGCGACGAGGAAGTCGCGGGGCT
>NZ_CAXTHO010000166.1:4676-5059 GCF_964244015.1 uncultured Amnibacterium sp.
GCAGGAGGGAGGGATGCGGCCTGGTGCGCACCGGGCGCGGCATCGAAGCGGGGTCCCGTGTGCGCCGGTGCTGCTGGACGCGGTGCGGGTGTGCTCATCGGGACGGCCAGGGTAATCGGGCTCCGCCGGACTCGCCGAGGACCGCCGGCCCGCCGGGCGTTTCGGACTCTGCACCATCTGGCTCATCCCAGCCCTCCGCCGCCCCGGGAGACGTCTGAAGGCTCTCGAAGGGATCACCCGAGGCGAGCGGGTCGCACCCGATTCGCGATTCGAGCCGCCTCGAGCGCACCGAAGCGACTCGAATCGCGATTCGAACGCCACTCTCCCGCCCGCGGTCGCCGTCCCACCCGCCCCCGCTCGTTGATCGAGGTGCGAGCGAAGCG
>NZ_CAXTHO010000167.1:0-4992 GCF_964244015.1 uncultured Amnibacterium sp.
GGAACGCCGCGGTCGCGCTCGGCGCCCTCGGCGCGACCGCGGACCTCGTCTGGTTCCGGCAGTCGCCGCTCGACCCCGCAGCCGGTACCGGGTCGACCCTGCAGGACCTCACACCGCCGTGGGTCACGCCGGTCGCCCTGCTGCTGCTGCTCGCCGGGTTCGCCGCCGCGCTCTGGAAGGGCAGGCGGCTCGGGCCGATCGTGATCGAGGCGCTGCCCGTCGTCGTCCGCTCCCGCGAGACCGTGGAGGGGCGCGCTCGCCTCTACAACCGCGCCCGCGCCCGCCTGCACGCCGCCGACTCCCTGCGGATCGGCGCGATCCGGCGCATGGCGCCGAACCTCGGGCTGTCCGGCACCGCGTCCGTCGACGAGGTCGTCGAGGCGACCGTGCACCTCACGGGCCGCCCGCGCGACGCGGTCGCCGCAGCGCTGCTGACCGCCGATCCGGCGACCGACGGCGACCTGGTGCGCATCTCCGACGACCTCACCCGGCTGGAGGGCGCCGTCCGCGCGGCCGCCGTGCCGGGCGCCTCCGACCCCGCTTCCCGATGACCTCACTTCCCCGACTGACGGAGACCAGATGACCGACGACCTTCGTGAACTCCTCGCAGCGGTGCGCACGGAGGTGGGTAAGGCGGTGGTGGGCCAGGAGGCCGCGGTCAGCGGACTGATCGTGGCACTGCTCGCGCGCGGTCACGTGCTGCTCGAGGGCGTGCCCGGCGTCGCGAAGACGCTGCTGGTGCGCTCGCTGTCCGCGTCGCTGGCGCTCGAGACCACGCGGGTGCAGTTCACGCCCGACCTGATGCCGGGCGACGTGACCGGTTCGACGGTGTTCGACGCGGGCACCGGCAAATTCGACTTCCGGAAGGGGCCGGTGTTCACGAACCTGCTGCTGGCGGACGAGATCAACCGCACGCCGCCGAAGACGCAGAGCGCGCTGCTGGAGGCGATGGAGGAGCGCCAGGTCACGGTCGACGGCGTCTCGCGCCCGCTGCCCGACCCGTTCCTGGTCGCCGCGACGCAGAACCCCGTCGAGTACGAGGGCACCTACACGCTGCCCGAGGCGCAGCTCGACCGGTTCCTGATGAAGATCGTGCTCGACCTGCCGGCCCGCGACCAGGAGGTCGAGGTGCTCGTCCGGCACGCCGGCGGCTTCGACCCGCGCGACCTGTCCGGGCTGAAGCCGGTGCTGACGCCGGAGCAGCTGCGCGCCGCCCGGGCCGCTGTGCGCGAGGTGCGGGTGACCGCCGACGTGCTGGGCTACGTGGTCGACCTGGTGCGCGGTACGCGCTCGGCGCCCTCCGTGCAGCTCGGCGTCTCCCCGCGCGGTGCCGCCGCGCTGCTGGCCGCCTCGCGCGCCTGGGCGTGGCTGCGCGCCGCGCCCGCCCTGACGCCGGATCACATCCAGGACATGGCGCTGCCGGTCCTGCGGCACCGCATCCGCCTCCGCCCCGAGGCGGAGCTGGAGGGAGTCTCGGTCGACGCGGTCCTCCGGAGCATCATCGCGACGGTCCAGGTCCCCCTGTGACGGAATACGCCGCCCCCGCTGGTCGAGGTGCGCCCTTCGAGTGCCTCAGGATCCGCGCAGCGAGCCTCGAGACCACCGAGCGCTTCCCGGAGGCGCGGAGGTGGTGATCACCGGGCGGGTGCCGCTTCTGGTGCTCATCGGGATCGTGCCCGTCATCGCGCTCGGGAGGTTCGGCGCCGGCTGGGCCGTCGGGTCGCTCGGGGTCTGGCTCGGGCTCGTCGTCCTCCTGATCCTGCTCGACCTGCTGGTCGCGCCGAGTCCGCGGCAGATGCGCCTCGAGCGGGAGCTGCCGAACGCCGTCCGCCTCGGCGAGCCCACCGAGGCGACGCTGCTCGTCACGAACCCGGGCACCCGCCGAATCCGCGGGATGGTGCGCGACGCGTGGCAGCCCTCCGCGGGCGCCGTCCCGACCCGGTGGGCGCTCGACCTGCCGGGCGGCGAGCGGCGCGCGTACCGCTCGACCCTCGTCCCGGTCCGCCGCGGCGAGCGCCGCGCGGAGCAGGTGACCGTCCGATCGCTCGGCCCCCTCGGGATCGCGGGCCGTCAGGTGACGCTGAAGGAGGCGGGCGCGTTCCGGGTCCTCCCACCGTTCCGCTCCCGCCGTCACCTCCCGAGCCGGCTCGCGCGCCTGCGGGAGCTCGACGGCCGCACCCTGCTGCAGGTGCGCGGCCAGGGCACGGAGTTCGACTCCATCCGCGAATACGTGCGCGGCGACGACGTGCGCTCCATCGACTGGCGCGCGACCGCGAGGAACGTCGCGCTGCCCGGGGCCGGTCAGCGGCTGATGATCCGCACCTGGCGGCCCGAGCGGGATCGACGGGTTGTCGTCGTGGTCGACTCCGGCCGCACCGCCGCCGCGCGCATCGACGATGAGCCGCGCCTCGACACGGCGTTCGAGTCGACCCTGCTGCTCACCGCACTCGCCACCCGCGCCGGCGATCGCACCGATCTGCTCGTCTGGGACAGGAGGGTCCGCGCCCGCGTGCACGCCGCGGCCCCCTCCGACGTCCTGCACCGAATGGTCGACGCGATGGCACCGGTCGAGCCCGAACTGCTCGAGACCGATTGGGCCGGGTTGCCCGCCCAGGTGCGCGCGCTGACGTCGCAGCGGGCACTCGTCGTGCTGATCACCTCGTTGGAGGGGGCCGGTACCGCCCGCGCGATGCTGACGATGCTGCCGCAGCTGACGAGCCGGCATCTGGTCGTCATCGCCTCCGTCACCGACCCGGCCGTGGTCGCCATGACGACGGATCGCGGGGACCTCGACGACACCTACCTCGCCGCGGCAGCGGAGCGCACGCTGCTCGACACGGACCGCATCGCCGCCGCCGCGCAGCGCCTGGGTGCGCAGGTCGTCACGGCTCCTCCTGCGGCCCTGCCGCCGGCGCTCGCCGACCGCTATCTCGCACTGAAGGCGGCCGGCCGGCTCTGACACCTCCGATGTCCGCACGGAAACTTGCCATGCGGAGTACAGGTGACCCGGACGGTCCGCCCAGCAGAAGGAGGCATCGTCGACTCTTCGCACTCAGGGGGACCCATGATCACCACAGCAGCCATCGCCGGCATGATCGGCGCCGACGCGCTGGACGTGCAGGACGACCGGATCGGCGAGATCAATCAGGTGTACGTGGACGAGCAGACCGATCACCCCACGTGGGTGAGCGTGCGACTCGGCCTGATGAGCGGCGCCGAGGTGCTCGTTCCGCTCGAGAACGCGGAGTGGGATGAGCGGTCGCTGCACGTGGCGGTCGAGCGCCGGGTTGCGCGCGAGGCTCCCCGCAAGGAGATGGACGAGCCACTCACCCTCGAGGAGCAGGATCGTCTCTACACGCATTACGGCATCCCGGCGGTGCAGCATCCCCGGTCGGAACTCGGGCTGATGCAGGTCGACCAGGACGAGATCTGCTACAGCGTCCGCGACGATGTGCGGGGGTTCAAGCAGGCGTCGTAAGCGCCGTCCGCTCGACGACCACGAGCACCCGCTGCGGCGGCGTCGTACCACTGACTGCGCCGGCAACGCCGATCCAGGCTCCACCGGCGAAGCGGTACTCAGCGGAGTAGACCACCGTGACCGTCGCCTCTCGATCTGCGCGTGCCTCGTAGATGTGACTGGTCTGGGTCTTGGTCAGTTCCTCCTGCCCGAGGTCCGCCCACGAAGCCCCCGGAGTGGTCGTCGCCCTTGTCGTCCCGTCGCCGTAGTCGAAGCGGTACGCCTGCGGCGTGAACCGCACCTCAGCGGCCTCACCCAGCAGTTCACCGGCGACGGTCACCGCCTCCACATCGACCCAGAAGTTCGCCGGCACACCGACAACCGCCCAACCGTCCGGCTCCCCGTGCAGCGCCGCCACCGCCGGGAGGAACCGAGCCAGATCCGCGATCGTCACGACCTGAGCAGGAACATCCTTACCCTCCTCCGGCGGCTCCCCGAGCACGGCGAACCGACCGCCACAGGTACCGACCCCAGTGCAGATCTGCTCCTCCAACCTGAGGATCTCCGCGTCAGTCAAAGCATCCGACTCACCGTCCCGAGAAGGAATACGAGCCTTCCCACCGGAGCCACCGGGTACACCGGCCGCCGGCGTCCCCGCCCTCTGCCGCTGGACCGAACCATCGAGATCAACTCCACCGCCATTGGTAGAAGCTTTGACATTCGGACACCCAACGTAAATCCCGGCATCTGGACAGAGCGCATCGTCGGTCGGGTTGAAGAGGACAGCGGATACCAGTGTTTGGCTGCTGAGTAGCATCGATGAAACGAAGCTGGTCAGCAGACGCCGTCGTCGGACCATACTTTGCTTGTCGTGATGAGTGGTCCGCGAACAAAATTGACGAGCAGCGGCTGTTTATTTGCGCGCTTATCTGGAGTCACATCGTCTCCATGCGAATCAATGATGCGGGTTTCATGGACGTCAATACAGATGTACGCTGCACCCGTTCCGCTTTCGAGATCGACAGCTTGCAACTCGAACGCGGAGACCCGAGCTTCACCCTTCACGTGAAGACCCTCGTTCACGTATCATTGTGCGGACTCGGAGGCGTGCCCGTATTGCGATGACGCAAGATATTTCTTCAACCGCTCCGGCTCTTTCCCACCGTCGGCGAACACCGCGTTGAGCGACTCAAGGTAGGACCGGTAGAGGTTGCGGAAAGCGGTACTCGCTTGTGCCCGAGAACTGAAGACCGACGTCACAGCGGGCGTCGCGATCGAGGTTGGCATCGCTGACCGGGGAGCGGCGCAAGCGCTCAAGCCGGAACTGAGTATGAGTACCCCTGCTACCCCCACCAGTCGTCGAGTCCCACGGAACATGTGGTCACCGTAAAACATCGCGCGCCCTTGCGACGAGAGTTCTCCACAACCCGCTGTGTTGCCGCCTCTGGTGAGCTCGGATGGGATCGGGGTCGGCTGACGTCAGCAACCGCGGCGGGCTACTCCGCGATGATGCGGCGGGCGCCCGCCGCGAAGGG
>NZ_CAXTHO010000168.1:0-4924 GCF_964244015.1 uncultured Amnibacterium sp.
CGACCGTCGGCAGCAGGATGTCGCCGCGGGGCTCGTTCGGCTTCGGCTCGATCGCGAAACGAAGGCCGTAGCCCTTGGCCAGCACGTAGTCGGACAGCAGGTTCACGGCCTCGCGGTAGCGCTCGAGCGCCTGGCGGATGTCCTTCGAGGTGTCGTACTCGGCACCCTCCCGGCCGCCCCACATGACGAACGTCTCTGCCCCGAGCTCGGCGGCGAGGTCGATGTTGCGCAGCACCTTGCGGAGTGCGAAGCGGCGCACGGCCCGGTCGTTGGAGGTGAAGCCGCCGTCCTTGAAGACGGGCGCGCTGAACAGGTTGGTCGTGATCATCGGCACGATCACACCCGTGTCGGCGAGCGCGCCCTTCAGCCGGTCGATCTGCGACTGGCGCTCGGCGTCCGTCGACCCGAACACGAACAGGTCGTCGTCGTGGAAGGTGAGGCCGTAGGCGCCGAGCTCGGAGAGCTTCTCGACGACCTTCACGACGTCGAGCGGGGCACGGGTCGGACCGCCGAACGGGTCGGAGCCGTTGTAGCCGATGGTCCAGAGACCGAAGGAGAACTTGTCGTCGCGGGTCGGCTGCAGCGCCATGGAGGGGTCCGTTTCCTCGTCGAAGCGAAAATGTTGCGAATAGCAACATAGGGGTTCGTGGTCACGTCGGCAAGGTCGCCTGCTTCGCGTGACCTGCGGATCGCGACAGTGTGGCGTGATTGGATGAGAGACGTCCCGGTCGCAGCAGGTCGCCGGGAGTGCGAAGGAGCGCTGCATGCCTCGAGGTCCGATCTCCGTCCAGCTCTACTCGGTCCGCGACCGACTGTCCGAGGATCTCGAGGGCACACTCGAGCGCCTCGCCGCACTCGGCTTCACGAGGGTCGAGCCCTACGGCGCGTTCGTCGTCGATTCCGACGCCTACGTCGCCGCGCTCGCCTCGACCGGCCTCTCGGCGCCGTCCGCGCACGCCGGCGTGCTCGAGCTCGACGACCCGTCGCCCGCGTTCGAGGCGGCGGCCGCCATCGGCGTGCAGACGATCATCGATCCCGCGCACCGCACGGACGACTGGGAGTCGATCGACGGCGTCGCGCGGATCGCCGAGCGGATCAACAGCGCGGCCGACGCGGCCCGCGGGTACGGCCTGACCTTCGGCTACCACAACCACTGGTGGGAGCTGGAGGCGCGTCCCAACGGCACGCCCGCGCTCGAGCTGCTCGCCGCGCGCCTCGACCCGCAGGTCGTGCTCGAGGTGGACACCTACTGGGTGGAGGTCGGCGGCGTCGACGTCGTCGAGCTGCTCGGCCGGCTCGGCGACCGCGTGCGGCTGCTGCACGTCAAGGACGGCGACAAGAGCCGCGACGTCACCGCGCAGCTGCCCGCGGGCGAGGGCGCGATGGATGTCCCCGCCGTGCTGGGCGCCGCGCCGGACGCGATCCGCGTCCTCGAGTTCGACGACTACGCGGGCGACACGATGGACGGCCTCGCCGCCTCCCTCGCCTACGTCACGCAGCTGGAGGAGGGCGAGTGACGGTCGGAGCGGCCCCGAAGGGCCCCGTCGGAGTCGGGCTCATCGGCGCGGGTGTGATCAGCGCCCAGTACCTGAGCAACCTCACGACCTTCCCGGACCTCGAGGTCCGGTTCGTCGCGGACATCGACCTCGAGCGGGCGAAGTCGCGGGCGGAGGAGTTCGGCGTCGCCGCCTCCGGCACCGTCGAGCAGCTGCTGGCCGACGACGGCATCGACATCGTCGTCAACCTGACGCTGCCGTCGATGCATGCGGAGGTCGACCTGGCGATCCTCGCCGCCGGCAAGCACGTGTGGAGCGAGAAGCCGATCGCCACGACCGCGGAGGACGCGCGGCGGGTTTTGGACGCTGCAGCGGAGGCGGGGCTGCGCGTGGCCGTCGCGCCGGACACGGTGCTCGGCGCCGGGCTGCAGACCGCGTTCCGCGCGATCGCCGACGGCCGAATCGGCGCGCCGCAGACCGCGATCACGCAGGTGCTGAACCCCGGACCGGACCGCTGGCACCCGGCGCCGGAGTTCCTGTTCCAGGCCGGCGGCGGTCCGCTGCTCGACCTCGGGCCCTACTACCTCTCGACGCTGATCACCGTGTTCGGCCCCGTCCGTCGCGTGTCGGCGGTCGGCTCGATCGCCCGCCCGGAACGGACGGTGGAGTCCGGCCCGCGGGCGGGGACCACGTTCGAGGTGACCGTGCCGACGTACTCCGCGCTGCTGATCGAGTTCGAGGGCGGCACCTCCGCCCAGGCCACGTTCTCGTTCCAGTCCGCGCTGCCGCGTGCGGGCTCCTTCGAGATCACGGGGACGGACGGCGTGATCGTGCTGCCGGACCCCAACGTGTTCGACGGCGAGTCCGAGCTGTGGACGGTCGCGTCGTGGACGGGCGTGACCGGACACGATCGACCGGATCCCGAGTCGATCGAGGCGGTGGGCGCGTCGACCGGCCGCGGGCTCGGCGTGCTCGAGCTGGCCAGGGCGATCGCCGCCGGCGTGCCGGAGCGCGCGTCGGGTGCGCTCGCCGCGCACGTGCTGGATGTGATGCTCGCCGCCGCGGAGGCGTCCGAGACCGGTACGACCGTCGCGGTCACGAGCACCGTGTCGGCGCCCGAACCGCTGCCCGCCGGGTGGGATCCCACCGAGAGGACGCTCGCATGACGGCCCCTCTCCGGATCGCGGTGATCGGCGTGGGCGTCATCAGCGCGCAGTACTTCGCCTCCTTCCCCTCCCTCCCCAACCTGCGGCTCGTCGCCGTCGCGGACCTCGACGAGCAGCGTGCCGCGGAGGTCGCCGCGGAACAGGGCGTCGAGTCGCGGTCGGTCGACGCGCTGCTCGCGTCGGACGACATCGATGCGGTGCTGAACCTGACGATCCCCGCCGTGCACGTGCAGGTCGGCACGCGCATCCTCGAGTCCGGCAAGCACCTGTACGCCGAGAAGCCGCTCGCCCTCAGCCCCGACGAGGCCGCGCCGATGCTGCTGCTCGCAGCAGAACGGGGCCTGCGGGTCGGCAGCGCGCCGGACACCGTGCTCGGAACGGGCATCCAGACCGCGACGCGCCTGATCGACGACGGCGTGATCGGGCAGGTG
This sequence comes from uncultured Amnibacterium sp., assembly GCF_964244015.1. Classification (NCBI taxonomy): domain Bacteria; kingdom Bacillati; phylum Actinomycetota; class Actinomycetes; order Micrococcales; family Microbacteriaceae; genus Amnibacterium; species uncultured Amnibacterium sp. Next base: position 3,094 of record NZ_CAXTHO010000168.1, read on the forward strand.
CTGACCGCGGAGGCGTCGTGGAGCGCCCCGGGCCACGAGGCCTGGCACCCGAACCCGTTCTTCTACTACCAGCCGGGCGGCGGCCCGCTGCTCGACATGGGCCCGTACTACCTGACCGCGCTCGTGACGATGCTCGGCCCGGTCGTCCGCGTCTCCGGCGTCAGCATCCGGTCGCCGCGCGAGCGCACCGTCGCCACGGGTCCGCGTGCGGGGGAGGCGGTGCCCGTCGCCGTCGACACCGGCGTGAGCGGGATCCTCGAGCACGCCGGCGGCGCCGTCTCGCGCGTCTCCTTCTCGTTCGACACGTGGGCGACGCGGGCCCCGCTGTTCGAGGTGCACGGTACGAGCGGCACGATCGCGGTACCCGATCCCAACCGGTTCGACGACCCGGTGGAGGCGTGGACGGTGGAGGCGGGCGACTGGCGCACGGTGCAGCCGAACGCCGGCTACGTCGGCGCCGGTCGCGGCTACGGCCTCGCCGACATGGCGCAAGCCATCGCGACCGACCGACCGCACCGCGCCTCGGGCGCGCTCGCCCAGCACGTGCTCGAGATCATGGATGCGCTGCCGCGATCGAGCGCCGAGCACACGGTGATCACGCTGACGACGACGGTCGACCGCCCCGAGCCGGTCCCGGAGGGCGCACGTCCCGATTCCTGGTGAGTCGTGTTCACGGATCAGGGGATTCGGCGGCGAAGCCCCGAATCCCCTGATCCGTGAACACAACCCGTCACAGGTCGACCCAGTCTCCGCGTGACCCCTCGATCGCCTTCAGCACCTTCTGCACGGCGAGGCCGTCGGCGAAGGACGGTTCCGGATCGGTGCCCGCGACGATCGCGTCGACGAAGTCCTTCACCTCGTGCGTGAAGGTGTGCTCGTAGCCGAGGCCGTGCCCGGGCGGCCACCATGCGCCGACGTAGGGATGCTCCGGCTCGGTGACGAGGATGCGGCGGAAGCCGTTCTCCACCGCCGGCAGCGTGAAGTCGAAGAACTCCAGCTCGTTCATCCGCTCGAAGTCGAACGCGAGCGAGCCCTTCGAGCCGTTCAGCTCGATCCGCATCGCGTTCTTCCTGCCGACCGCGAACCGGGTCGCCTCGAAGGTCGCCAGCGCGCCCTTGTCGGTGCGCGCCACCCACACGGCGGCGTCGTCGACGGTCACCTCGCCGCGCTCCTCCGAGCCCGTCGCGGTCAGCCCGCCGGTCAGCGCGGCGAGCTTCGGCCGGGTCTTCACGAACGTCTCGGTGAGGCCGGTCAGCCCCGTCAGACGGTGCCCCGTGAGGAACGCGGCCAGGTCGATGATGTGCGCGCCGACATCGCCGAGCGCGCCCGATCCCGCCGCGTCCTTGTCGAGCCGCCAGACCAGCGGGAACTCCGGGTCCGCGATCCAGTCCTGCAGGTAGACCGCGCGGATGTGGCGGATGTCGCCGATCCGCCCCTGGCGCACCAGCTGCCGCGCGTACGCGAGCGCCGGCACGCGGCGGTAGGAGAACCCGACCATCGACCGCACGCCGCGGGTGCTCGCCACCTCTGCGGCCGCGACCATCCGCTCCGCCCCGTCGACGGAGTTCGCGAGCGGCTTCTCGCAGAGCACGTGCTTGCCGGCCTCGAGCGCACCGATCGCGATGTCGACGTGGCTGTCGCCCGGCGTGCAGACGTCCACGACGTGGATGTCCGGGTCCGCCACCGCGTCGCGCCAGTCGGTCAGCACGTTCGGGATCCCGAACGCATCCGCGAACGCCCGGGTGTTCTCCCGATTCCGCCCGATGACGTGCGTCACCCGCGCGGGCGTGCCGAAGAACTTCGCGGCCTGCGCCCAGCCGGAGGTGTGGAC
>NZ_CAXTHO010000169.1:0-4911 GCF_964244015.1 uncultured Amnibacterium sp.
ACCATGATCACCGGGTCGTTGTGCTTGACCGAGATCTTGAAGTCGTGGAAGTCGTGCTCCTCGAAGAGGCCCGCCTCCCAGACGGCGCTCTCGACGAGCGCCTCCGGGGTCGCCTTGCCGTACTTCTGCATGATGCTCGGCTCCAGCGAGCCGGCGTTCACGCCGATGCGGATGGACACGCCCGCGGCCTTCGCCGCCTTCGCGATCGCGCCGACCTGGTCGTCGAACTTGCGGATGTTGCCGGGGTTCACGCGCACGGCCGCGCAGCCCGCGTCGATCGCGGCGAACACGTAGGCCGGCTGGAAGTGGATGTCGGCGATGACCGGGATCTGGCTCTTCTTCGCGATGATCGGCAGCGCCTCCGCATCGTCGCGGGAGGGCACGGCGACGCGCACGATGTCGCAGCCGGAGGCGGTGAGCTCGGCGATCTGCTGCAGCGTGCTGTTGATGTCGGTCGTCGGTGTCGTGCACATCGACTGCACGCTGACCTGCGCGTCGCCGCCGACGAGCACCTTCCCGACCTTGATCTGGCGGGACTTCCGCCGCGGCGCGAGCACCGCGGGCTTGGGCTTCGGCAACCCGATGTTGAGTGCGGGCACGGCACCTCCTTGCAACGCTTCAGGCTACGCGGCCCAGGGTGGGCACCTGTGCAGCGGTGGTCTCGATGGGCCGACCGATGCACGCGGACCACGTGCCGCGTGGTCTCGAGGCTCGCTCCGCTCGCACCTCGACCACCGGAACTCGCCACGCCCGCTGGTCGAGGTGCGAGCGCCGGCGAGCCTCGAGACCCGCCGACTCAGAAGATCTGGATGGGGCGGACCAGGTCCGCGTAGATCAGCAGCACGCTCATGCCGCCCAGGAGGATGGCGACCGCGAACGTGAGCGGCATCAGCTTCGCGGTGTCGACGGGGCCCGGGTCCCGGCGGCCGAAGAGCCTCGCGACCTGACGTCGCAGCCCCTCCCACAGCGCGCCGATCACGTGGCCACCGTCGAGCGGCAGCAGCGGGATCAGGTTGAACGTGAACAGCGCGATGTTCAGGCTGCCGAGGATGCCGATCAGGCTGGCCAGCTTGGACGTGACCGTGATCTGCGGATTCGCGGCGATCTCGCCGGCGACCCGGCCGACGCCGACGACGCTGATGGGCCCGTTCGGGTCGCGCTCCCCCGCGCCGAACGCCGCCTGCGCGACGCCGACCAGGCGGGCCGGCAGGTTCACGATCACCCCGGCGACGGAGGTGACGTTGTTCCACACCGCCGGGATCACGGCGGTGGCACTCTGCTGCTGCAGCGCCTCCGTCGAGCTGATCCCGATGAAGCCGACCGTCTGCGTCTTGGTGGTGCCGTCGGCGTTCTTCTGCACCGTGCCGGCGTCGTTCGTCACGGCGATGACGTTCGTGGCGGGGGTGACGGCGATGCGCTTCGTCGTGCCGTCCTTCGCCGCGATCGTCAGGTCGAGCCGCTTCCCGGCGGAGGTGCGGATGATCGCGGTCACGTCCGACCAGGTGCTGACCGGCGTGCTGCCGATCGCGGTGATGCGGTCGCCGGGTTTCAGCGCGGTGCCCGCGGCGGGAGCGGCGACGTCGGAGGCGGAGCAGGTGGTCTTCGTCTGCGTCGCGGGCACGATGCACTGCGAGATCGACGCCACGGTCGTCGTCGGCGTGAGGACGCCGAATCCCATCAGCAGGATCGCGGTGAACAGGATCCCGAGGATCAGGTTGACGCTCGGACCGCCGAGCATGATCACGACGCGCTTCCAGACGGCCAGGTGATAGAACGCGCGGTGCTCCTCGCCGGGCGCGATCTGGTCCTGGCTCGTGTCGCGGGCGTCCTGCACGAGGGTGTTGAAGAACCCGGTCGACGCGGTACGGGCGCGCGACGGAGCCTCGACGACCTCCTCCACGCCCTCCCCGACGGTCGCGGGCGGACGCCCTTCGAACAGGCGCCCCTTCTTCGCCGCTTTCGCCGGCGGCCTGCGCTTATCGTTCCCGCCTGCCGCCGGCGGGAACATCCCCACCATCGAGATGTAGCCGCCGAGCGGGATCGCCTTGATGCCGTACTCGGTCTCGCCCTTCGTGCGCGAGAAGACGGTCTTGCCGAAGCCGATCATGTACTGCGTCACGCGGACGCCGAACAGCTTCGCGGGAACGAGGTGCCCGACCTCGTGCAGGCCGATGGAGAGGACCACGCCGACGAGGATCACGAGGACCCCGGCGAGGTACAGGAGGGGCTCGGTCACGGCGAGAAGGGTACGTCCCGCATCCAGCAGCGCCGCGCGACCCGACGGCGCTCCGCTATGAAGCGCCGATCAACCGGTCCGCGGCCTCCCGGGCCCTGCGGTCGGCGTCGAGCACGGCCGCGAGGTCCGGCGGACCCGCCTCCTCCTGGACGTTCGACAGCACCGTCTCGATCAGCGGCACGATGTCGAGGAACGCGAGCCGGCCGGCGTGGAACGCATACACGGCCTGCTCGTTCGCGGCGTTGAAGACGGCAGGTCTGGTACCTCCGACCGCGCCGACCTGTTTCGCGAGCGCGACAGCGGGGAACGCGACCTCGTCGAGCGGCTCGAACGTCCAGGACTGCGGGGTCGTCCAGTCGAGCGGCGCTCCGACGCCGGGGATCCGTCGCGGCGCATCGAGCGCGAGGGAGATCGGCAGCCGCATGTCGGGCGGCGACGCCTGCGCGATCGTCGCGCCGTCGGTGAACTCCACCATCGAGTGCACGATCGACTGCGGGTGCACCACCACGTCGATCGCGTCGAACGGCACGTCGAACAGCAGGTGCGCCTCGATGACCTCGAGGCCCTTGTTGATGAGGGTCGCCGAGTTCGTCGTGATCATCAGGCCCATCGACCAGGTCGGATGCGCGAGCGCCTGCTGCGGCGTGACCGAGTGCAGCTCGGCCTTCGATCGTCCGCGGAACGGCCCACCGGACGCGGTGATGACCAGCCGTCGCACCTCGCCGTGGGTCCCGGAGGCGAGGCACTGCGCGATCGCGGAGTGCTCGCTGTCGACCGGGACGACCCTGCCGGGCGCCATCAGCGGCTTCACGACCGGTCCGCCGATGATCAGCGACTCCTTGTTCGCGAGCCCGAGCACGGCGTCCGTCTCGAGCGCCGCGATCGTCGGGCCCAGCCCGGCGGCCCCCGTGATGCCGTTGATGATCACATCGGCCTCGACGTCCTGGACGAGCCGCTCCGCGTCCTCCGCCCCCAGCGCGAGCGCAGACACGCCGAAGCGCTCCGCCTGCTCGTCGAGCAGCGCCCGGTTGCGGCCGGCGGCGAGGCCGACGACCTCGAACCGGTCGCGGTTCGCCGCGATCACGTCGAGCGTCTGCGTGCCGATCGAGCCGGTGGAGCCGAGCAGGAGGATGCGCCTCGCTGCACCCTCACTCATGGGGCGCGACCGGCGCGTGGTGCACGGGGAAGTTCACCGAGTTCGCGATGAAGCAGAGCCGGTTCGCCTCCGCGTGCAGGGAGTCGGCGAGCGAGCGCTGCGACTCGTCCGCGAGCTCGACGCGGGGATGCAGGTCGACGCGGGTGAAGTGCCCCGCGCCGTCGGGCGTGACCAGCATCTCGCCGATCGCCGTATCCGTGTACCCGGTGACGACGACGCCGTGGTTCACGGCGACGTGGAGGTAGGAGAGCAGGTGGCACTCGCTCAGGGCCGCGAGCAGCAGCTCCTCCGGGTTCCACCGGTCCGCGTCACCGCGGAACGGGGTGTCGGCGCTCGCCAGCAGGTCGGGCTTGCCGTCGATGCGCAGGACCACGTCCCTGCCGTACTCGCGGTAGCCGGTCGTGCCGGTGCCCCGGTTCCCGGTCCACTCCGCGGCGAGCGCGTACGAATGCTCGGAAGCCACGCCCTCGAGCGTAGGTCAGCGCACTGACCCCCGCTGGTCGCGGTGCGAGCGCAGCGAGCCTCGAGACCAGCGGGGCGGGTCAGCTGCGCGCGTCGGCCAGGATGTCGATCACGAACACCATCGTGTCGGTGCCCTTGATCGTGCCGTCCGTGCTGCCGGTCGTGCCGTAGCCGTCGGCGGGAGGGATGATCGCGACGACCTGCGAGCCGACCTTCTGGCCGACGAGCGCCTTCCCGAACCCGCTCACCACCTGCGTCGTCGCGAACGTGGTCGGGCTCTTGCCCCAGGACTGGTCGAAGATCGCGCCGGTCCGCCAGAGCACGCCCTGGTACTGCACCGTCACCGAGTCGCCGCTCTTCACGGTGGTTCCCGTGCCGACCTTGCTGGCCGCGATCTCGAGCTTCGTCGGCGGGGTCGTGGCGGGGATCTTGACCGTCGGGGCGCCGTTCGCCGCGAGCGTCACCTGCGGGAAGCCGGACGGCAGCGCTTTGGAGGCGCCGGTCGCCTTGACGGGCGAGTGGCCGAAGATCTCGGCGACGAAGACGATCGAGTCGCCGCCGGCCACCCCGATCTGCTCCGACCCGGCCGTGCCGAACGCCTGCGAGGCGGGGATGACGGCGACGATGCGGTCGCCCTCCTTCGCGCAGACGATGGACTGCGCGAAGCCCGGCAGCACCTTCGTCCCGTCGACCGGGAACACCTGCCTGCTGGTCGTCGTCCAGCCGCGGCTGTCGATCTTCTTGCCCGAGGCGCCGTCGTACATCGCGTACGCGAGCGTCACGCTGTCGCCCTGCTTCACCGGAGCACCGCTGCCGGCCGTGACCGTCGTGCGCTGCGTCGTCGTGACCGTGGTGGCGGTCGGGAAGGTCACCTTCGGCTCCGCACTGGCGGAGCCGCTCACCGTGACCGCCTCGGAAGCGGATCCGGAGGCCGGGCAGGCGAGCGCAGCGGTGGTCGATGGCGCCGAGGCGGAGGGGGCGGGCGACGACGTCTTCGCCGTGGAGCCTCCTGTCGAGCAGCCCGCGAGGAGGGCGACGGCGCTCACGGCGGTGAGGG
>NZ_CAXTHO010000170.1:0-4878 GCF_964244015.1 uncultured Amnibacterium sp.
GCTTCTTGGTCAGCGGACGGTCGGGGTAGATGTTGATCCACACCTTCCCGCCTCGCTTGATGTGGCGGGTCATCGCGATCCGAGCGGACTCGATCTGCCGGTTGGTGACGTAGGCGGGGGTGATCGCCTGGATGCCGAACTCGCCGAACGACACCTTGGTGCCGCCGGTGGCCTGACCGGTACGACCCGGGTGGTGCTGCTTGCGGTGCTTCACGCGACGTGGGATCAGCATCAGGCGTTCGCCCCTTCCAGGGAGTCGTTGCGGCGTCCGCCGCCACGGCGGTCGTCGCGCTGCGGGCGGGTGCGACCGGGCTGCGACGCCTGCTCGCGCGCCAGCTCCTTGGCGGTGATGTCGCCCTTGTAGATCCAGACCTTCACGCCGATGCGGCCGAACGTCGTCTTGGCCTCGTAGAAGCCGTAGTCGATGTTCGCGCGGAGCGTGTGCAGGGGAACGCGACCCTCGCGGTAGAACTCGCTGCGGCTCATCTCCGCGCCGCCGAGGCGACCGGATACCTGCACGCGGACGCCCTTGGCGCCGGCGCGCTGCGCGCTCTGCAGGCCCTTGCGCATCGCACGGCGGAACGCCACGCGAGCGGAGAGCTGCTCGGCGATGCCCTGCGCGACCAGCTGCGCCTCGGCCTCGGGGTTCTTGACCTCGAGGATGTTGAGCTGGATCTGCTTCTTCGTGAGCTTCTCGAGATCCGTGCGGATCGCTTCGGCCTCGGCGCCGCGGCGGCCGATCACGATGCCCGGGCGCGCCGTGTGGATGTCCACGCGGACGCGATCGCGGGTGCGCTCGATCTCGATCTTCGCCACGCCGGCACGGTCGAGCCTCTTCAGGAGGAGGCGACGGATCGCGACGTCCTCCGCCACGAAGTCCTTGTACCGCTGACCGACCTTCTGCGAGTCGCTGAACCAGCGCGAGGTGTGATCGGTGGTGATGCCGAGGCGGAAGCCGTACGGGTTGACCTTCTGGCCCATCAGCGGTTCCCCTTCTTCTGCACTGTCTTCTTCTGCACTGGCGAGTTCTCGGCGTCGGCCACGGGGGTCGACAGCACGACGGTGATGTGGGATGTGCGCTTGTTGATGCGGAACGCACGGCCCTGGGCTCGCGGCTGGAAGCGCTTGAGCGTGGTGCCCTCGTCGACGTAGGCCCTCTGGATGAAGAGGTCCTGCTCGTCGAGGTAGCTGCTCTCGGCGTCGGCCTTGACCTTGGCGTTCGCCATCGCCGAGGCGACGAGCTTGTACACCGGGGTCGCCGCGGCCTGCGGCGAGAACTTGAGGATCGCGAGGGCCTCCGCGGCCTGCTTGCCGCGGATGAGGTCGACGACGCGACGGGCCTTCTGCGGGGTGATGCGGACCTGCCGCAGCCGCGCGGTGGACTCCACCATGACTGTCTCCTTCCGTCGCCGCGGTTAGCGGCGACGACCCTTCTTGTCGTCCTTCTCGTGCCCGCGGAACGTGCGGGTGGGGGCGAACTCGCCGAGCTTGTGCCCGACCATCGCCTCCGTCACGAAGACGGGGATGTGCTTGCGGCCGTCGTGCACGGCGATGGTGTGGCCGAGCATGGCGGGGATGATCATCGAGCGGCGCGACCAGGTGCGGATGACCTGCTTCGAGCTGTTCGTGTTCTGGTTCTGCACCTTCGTCAGCAGGTGGTCGTCGACGAAGGGGCCCTTCTTCAGGCTGCGAGGCATGTTGCTGCGTCTCTCTCTTCTGTCTCGGCTACTTGCGCTTCTTGCCGGCGTTGCGGCGGCGGACGATGAGCTTGTCGCTCTCCTTGTTCGGGTGCCGGGTGCGGCCCTCGGCCTGACCCCACGGCGTGACCGGGTGACGACCACCGGAGGTCTTGCCCTCACCACCACCGTGCGGGTGGTCGACCGGGTTCATCGCGACACCGCGGACGGTCGGGCGGACGCCCTTCCAGCGCATGCGGCCGGCCTTGCCCCAGTTGATGTTCGACTGCTCGGCGTTGCCGACCTCGCCGATCGTCGCGCGGTTGCGCACGTCCACGTTGCGGACCTCGCCGGAGGGCAGGCGCAGCTGCGCGTACGGGCCGTCCTTCGCCACGAGGCGCACGGAGGCGCCCGCGGAGCGGGCCATCTTCGCGCCGCCACCGGGCTTGAGCTCGATCGCGTGGATGACCGTGCCGACCGGGATGTTCTTCAGCGGCAGGTTGTTGCCCGGCTTGATGTCCGCGCCGGGACCGGTCTCGATGACGTCGCCCTGCTTGATCCTGGTCGGGGCCAGGATGTAGCGCTTCTCGCCGTCCACGTAGTGCAGCAGCGCGATGCGCGCGGTGCGGTTCGGGTCGTACTCGATGTGCGCGACGCGGGCGTTCACGCCGTCCTTGTCGGAGCGACGGAAGTCGATGACGCGGTACTGGCGCTTGTGCCCGCCACCGATGTGCCGGGTGGTGATGCGACCCTGCGCGTTGCGGCCACCGGTCTTCGGCAGCGGGCGCAGCAGGCTCTTCTCGGGCGTGGAGCGCGTGATCTCGGTGAAGTCGGACACCGACGAGCCTCGGCGGCCCGGCGTGGTCGGCTTGTACGAACGAATAGGCATGTGATTCCCCTCCGGCCCTAGCCGACTGCCGTGAAGATGTCGATGGTCCCGGACTTCAGCGAGACGATGGCGCGCTTGGTGTCCTTGCGCTTGCCGGTGCCGAACTTGGTCCGGCGGGTCTTGCCGGTGCGGTTGGCCGTGGTGACGGCCTTGACCTGGACGCCGAAGATCTTCTCGATCGCCAGCTTGATCTCGGTCTTGTTCGCACGGGGGTCCACGAGGAACGTGTACTTGCCCTGGTCGATCAGGCCGTAGCTCTTCTCGGACACCACGGGACGCAGGATGATGTCGCGCGGGTCCTTGTAGTTGATGGCACTCGTGTCGACGGCGCTCACGCGGAGACCTCCTCGGCGGACGAGCCCTTCGACGCGATGAACGTCTCGAGGGCGGCGGGGGTGAAGACGAGGTCGTCGCTCTTCAGGACGTCGTAGGCGTTCAGCTGGTCCACGTACAGGACCTCGACACCCTTCAGGTTGCGGAGGCTCTTCAGCGCGACCAGGTCGCCGCGGTCGAGGACGACGAGCTGGCGCTTGCCGTTCCGGGTCGCCTCCAGCGCTGCGGCGGCCGCCTTCGTGGAGGGCACACCGCCCAGGTCGAGCGCGACCTGGTGGATGCGGCCGGCACGGGCACGGTCCGAGAGCGCGCCGAGCAGCGCGGCGGCGATCATCTTCTTGGGGGTGCGCTGCGAGTAGTCGCGCGGCGTCGGTCCGTGGACCACGCCTCCACCGCGATGCTCGGGGGCCCGGACCGATCCCTGACGGGAGCGGCCGGTGCCCTTCTGCTTGAACGGCTTGACACCGGAACCGGACACCTCGCCGCGGTTCTTGGTCTTGTGCGTGCCCTGACGAGCGGCGGCGAGCTGCGCCACGACCACCTGGTGGATCAGGGGGACGTTGGTGGTCGCGTCGAACAGCTCGGGCGGCAGGTTCTGCGCCTGCGTTGATGTGCTCTGGGCCATGGTCAGGCTCCCTTCACGGCGTCGCGGACGAAGACGAGACGGCCCCTGGCACCGGGGACTGCGCCCTTGACGAGCAGCAGACCCTTCTCCACGTCGACCGCGTGGACGGTCAGGCTGAGCGCGGTCACGCGCTCGCCGCCCATCCGGCCGGCCATGCGCATGCCCTTGAAGACGCGGGACGGCGTCGAGGAGCCGCCGATGGACCCCGGCTTGCGGTGGTTGCGGTGCGAGCCGTGGCTCGCGGAGACGCCCTTGAAGTTGTGGCGCTTCATGACGCCGGCGAAGCCCTTGCCCTTGCTGGTGCCGACGACGTCGACCTTCTTGCCGGCCTGGAACAGGTCGACCGAGAGCTCCTGGCCGAGCGTGAACTCGGCGGCGTTCGCGGTGCGGACCTCGGTGACATGGCGGCGCGGGGTCACCCCGGCGGCGGCGAAGTGGCCGGCCTCCGGCTTGCTGGACTTGCGCGGGTCGATGGCGCCGGCGGCGATCTGGAGGGCGACGTAGCCGTCCTTCTCGATCGTGCGAATCTGGGTGACGACGTTCGGGGTCACCTGGATGACCGTGACGGGGACGAGCTTGTTGCCCTCGCCCCAGACCTGGGTCATGCCGAGCTTCGTGCCGAGGAGCCCGGAGAACGTGCGGGTCGCAGTGGACATCCGTTCCTCCCTAGAGCTTGATCTCGATGTTGACGTCCGCGGGCAGGTCGAGCCGCATGAGCGAGTCGACGGCCTTCGGCGTCGGGTCGATGATGTCGATGAGGCGCTTGTGGGTGCGCATCTCGAAGTGCTCGCGGCTGTCCTTGTACTTGTGCGGCGAGCGGATCACGACGATGACGTTCTTCTCGGTGGGCAGCGGCACCGGGCCGACGACCTGCGCACCGGCACGCGTCACCGTGTCGACGATCTTCCGCGCGGAGCTGTCGAGCCCAGCGTGGTCGTACGACTTCAGTCGGATGCGGATCTTCTGTCCCGCCATGGATTCCTCGTTCCGTGCGCGCCTGAGACGCGCGGTTCGTGGCCTGCCGGCCGACCCGCCCCGCACCTCCGGGTCTCCCCGAGGGCGCAGCACGATCCGCACCGCTGTTCTGCTTTGGGTGTCGACGTCCGCCCGCGCATGCGAGACCCGCACAGGCGGACCGAGTCCGCAGCGCGTCTGCGCACGCCCTCACCACGACCCGGAGGTCCTGGCACCGAAAGCGCCGAGGTGTTCTGCTGCCCGCGACCCGGTCCTTCGACCGTGTACTGCCTGACAGTGATCCGGAGGCCCGCGTGCACGCTGTGCAGCGATCCACCCGGAATGTGGAACCCCGATATCTTGCCACGCCCCAGGACGAGGTGCAACCCGGGCGTGTCGCA
>NZ_CAXTHO010000171.1:0-2045 GCF_964244015.1 uncultured Amnibacterium sp.
GTATTGGCGCGCCGGATACGACACCGAGCGGCTGACCCAGGTCGCGCGATACGTCGGCGCGGCCGCCGGATGTCAGACGATCGGGTCGACTGACCCTGAGCGAGCTCGAGTGGCACCGGTGACTTCCGTCGCGCACGTCGGCCCGCGGTGCCCACGCCCGGAATCGGTGGACGCGAGGTGGTCCAGGACCTGCTGCTGCCACTCCGCGTCGCAGGGCATGCCGACGATGAAGAGGCGGTGGATCACGGCTCCGACGAGAAGGTCGAGCGTCGTTTGCATGCCGGCATCGCCACCTCGGGGTTGCCGCGACGGTGTGTCCCGGCTCACGGTGGTGCCGAGGACGATCTGAGCCCGGACGAGGCCACGGCCGGTCGGAGTGTTCAGCAGGACGGCGAGCCTGGTCAGCAGTTCGCGGGGTGATGCATCGGCGGGGTCGAGCTCAGCCTGGAGTCGAGCTGCGGTCCGCTCGAGGGCGAGCGTGAGCAGCGCGTGCTCGGTGGGCCATCGGCGGTACAGCGTGCTGCGGTGGACGCCGACGTCGTCGGCGAGGTCCTGCATCTTCACCGTGAACGATCGCGCCGTTGCGAGTCGTCGAAGGACGGCGGCAGCGACGGCATCGTCGATCTGCGCGGGCGGACGTCCTCGACCGGATAGCACCACAGTTGAATTATGCGACACCGTGTCGCATACAGTCCGGGTGTGCGGATCCTGCTGGTCTCGATCGATACTCGTGGTGGGGTGGCGCCCTACGGTGTCCTCGGCGATGCGCTGGCGTGCCGCGGGCACGAGGTCGTGGTCGCAGCCCCAGCAGACCTCGTCGACGTCCTTCCCGGTTCGGTCTCCGTCGTCCCCCTTCCCGGTGGCATGCGCGAGGCGGTCGAGGCTTTGGGCTCGACCGAGGGGGTGCTGCGGGCACCGCGTGGACTCCGCTCGACGCTGCAAGCGCGGACCGAGGCTGCGGTGCGTGCCGTGCTGGAGGCCATCGGCGGGGTCGACGTCGTCGTCGCTGGTGTCGGCGGCGCGGCGGTCGCGGAGGCGGTCGCGCTCGCGCACGGCGCGCCGCTGCTCCGAGCGCATCTGCAGCCGATCGGTCCGGCGGCCGCCGAGTACCCGGGGGTGCTCGCACCTCGGCTGCTCCAACGTGCGGGGGTGCCGCGTCTGCTCGGGCATGTCGCCACCGCCGAGCTCGTGACGCTGCCCGTCAGGGGCACGCGGCGCTCGGCGCGTCTGGCTGCGAACGTCTCTCCTCGCGCCCGGCCGCGAGTCGTGCCGGGCGCGGTGTACGGGTACAGCCAGCGGGTCGTACCGCGTGCTCGTTCGTGGGCGCCCGACCGGGTGATCACGGGGTACTGGAGGAGCGCCGAGACGGAACCGGAGCTCGAACCCGCTCTCGCGGACTTCCTTGATCGGCACGACCGGCCGGTGGTCGTGGGCTTCGGATCCATGCGCGTCCGGGATCCGGTGCGGATCGCGCAGGTCATCCGGCGTGCCACGTCCGACCTCGGCCTACCGATGGTCGTGCTGACCGGATGGAACGGTCCGTTTCCCATCCAGGACCTCCCGGAGACGGTCTTCGTCGCCCCCGAGGCGCCGCATGACCGGCTGTTCCGGCGAGCGTCCGCGGTCGTCCACCACGGCGGTGCCGGCACCACGGGAGCTTCGCTGACCGCCGGAGTGCCGACCATCGTCGTACCGTTCGCGGCTGACCAGACGTTCTGGGGGAACCGCGTGCACGCACTCGGCGCCGGACCAGGCCCGATCCCGGTCGCCGGCCTGACCGAGCAGCGGCTCGTCAACGCCCTCGAAATCGCGACAGGTACCCCGGTCGCGCACGCAACGGCGACCCTCGCCGAGCAGCTCCAGGCAGAAGACGGACCCGGCGCAGCGGTCACCGCGATTGAGCACCTCCTCTCCGGACGGACCGCGTCGCCTGAACGCTGAACGAGCCCCACTGAAGCGGGTGCCGTCTGGGGTGCGGAGGTCAGGCGGGCGGGTCAGAGCATGCGACGAGCGGCGCATGCTCGGCGACGTCCGGGCTAGGGTCC
>NZ_CAXTHO010000171.1:2055-4856 GCF_964244015.1 uncultured Amnibacterium sp.
GGACCCGGCGCAGCGGTCACGGCGATTGAGCACCTTCTCTCCGGACGGACCGCGTCGCCTGAACGCTGAGCGAGCCCCGTTGGCCGGCTGTCGTGTGAGGTGCGGAGGTCACGCGGAAGGGTCGGAGCATGGGACGAGCGGGGCGTGCTCGGCGACGTCCGGGCCAGGCTCCGCTCGACCTGCTGTTCATCGGCGAAGGCGGGTCGGAGGTGCGTGGCACAGCACCACTTGAGGCCACTTGTCCGCCGCGAGACTCGTCGTCCGCCCGGGGTCCATGGGAAGTCCAGCATCAGTCGACCGCCGCACGGCGGGCGCCGCCTGTGGATACGCCATCCTGTAGCTGGCGATCGGTAGCGTGAGCAGGTGTCGGAAGTAGACGATGGAGCGAAGGCCATCGTCCGCTTGACTCCGTTTGAGGCCGAGCGACTGCTCGAAAACGCGGAGGACACGTACGCAGACGAGGAAGACGATGGCCGCGTTGCGCCGCGATACGGCATCTCAGTGCTGGCGACAGTCCTCCGCGGGCCGGGTGACCTTGACGCGGCAGTCGCACGGATCGTTGCTGGAACCACGTTGAACGGTCGCAGGATGGCAGTCCTTACGACTACCGAACTGACGAACGCTGGGTTTGTCCTCGTTCAAGACGCCAACGAGCTCGAACCAGATCATCATCTGATCGGTGAAGGTGACATGCAGAAGCCGCCGAGGGTGGGAGATCTAGAATCGCTGTTCAAGCGTGACATTCGGAAATTCCCCAGGAAGAAATAGAAGGACCTGAGAGATGACGCGCATCAGGATTGATCTGAATTCCTTGCGAGGCGACGGGCTGACCCGCGCGCGCCGTCGGAACGCCGATGGCGAACTCAAGCAGGGCAACATCGTTACGGCGTATGAGCCCGAAGACGGCATCTCGATGCCTGCTTTCGTCGAGCTTGCTGAAGAGGGTTCGCCTTACGTCCTGCTGCGAGTGAACCGAGCGGCCGCCGCCGTAGACATCACGCCTGATGTCTATCTGGCCCTCCAGGCCGTGCTGGCGGGCCACGCCACGACGAACCCGGCCTTCTTCCAGTCGAGCGGTGCAGCGAATGACGCGGCCGGCGCGTGGGAGGCGGAGGACGAGGGGCAGCACGAACGCATCGCGTCTCTTGCTGCCCGGCGAATGAGCGCCTGATGCTCGAGCTCAAGGTGGTCGTTCTAGCCGACGCGGCCAATGTTCGAGAGGGCCTGTTGAGCGTGATCGGTGGCGGCCTGTCCGTTCTGCGGTATCCCAACTACCCGGTTCCACTGCAAGCGGACCTTGCGCTCATGTTTCAGATCTCGGACGTCGTCGAAGGAGAGACGCACGCGATCAAGGTCGAATGCGTTCGTGTAGACGCGCAGCAGCGCAGCGTCCCCGACGATCCAATGTTCGAGGTTGAAGCGCGGCTGGTAGCCGGACCGTCTCCCGAGCCTGCGGTACGCCACCGAAACGCACCCTTAGCGGTACCCCTCCACAACGTAGGTGTGCCCACGCCGGGCGAATATCGAGTGTCAGTCAGCGTCGACGGAGCGGTGCTTGGCTCCGTGAGCTTTGAGGCCTTGCTGGTCCCGGACGCGCCGAATCCCTTCGGGCCTCCGGAGGACGAAGCATTCAACCGCGACGCGGAGGCGGAGCAGGCACAGCTCGACCCCGAGTCCTGAGGGCCTTGGGGTTCAAGGCACGTGGCGCACAACACGCGATGGTCTGCGCCTCTGCTCCGGACGATCACGCGGGTTCTGAAGCCATCTCGCCTCGACGCCCGACGGTTAGCCATCAGTGGACGCGAGTGCGGTCGTAAATGCGTCGCGGCCCTTGGATGGTCAGACGCTCCGGCGCGCTTGATCCAGTCGGCGGTGAATAAGCGAGAGCGTTCCGCCACTTGCCACTCGCCACTCGCCACGAGGTCGCTGTTGTGGCTGCTTCGACCCGGTACGTCAGGAGCGTGTCGCGGGAGAGAGTGTTTTCTCATCAGGCATGTATTTCAGCCGAGGAAGTGGGCCCCGTGGGGCTCGAAACCAATCGGAGGGTCCGGAGGTACAAGGGTGATCTTAAGAACTACCTGATCAGCAGGCACTCTCCGGTCACGGTGATTGTGCTCGATCACGGGCTCTGCCCACAGATTGTGGGCAAAATGTGGGCACGGCACTCGTGCTGGGTACGGCGTGTCGCGGGGGCCTTGGTTGAGCTGCGAAGGTCTTCTCCCGGGACTTCGACGGCAGGGTCGGAGCCGACGGGAGTGCGTCAAGGCCTGCCGAAGCTGGCGCAGCCTCATGAGTCCTCAACACGGCGCATCAGTTCGGCAGCTGCGTCGTGCTCGCCACGCTGACCTCCGCGGCCGCGGCGCTGCCTTGACCATCGGCGCTGTGGACATCGCTTTGACCGGCTCGTCGGTCCTGCTGGTGATCGGTCTCATCGATGCCGCATTCGTCCTTGCGTCGACGGCGGTTAGTTGCCGCCGCTGACTCGTCGATCAGCCGCAGGTGACTCGTCTGCGCGCGGGTTTGGGTCACATCCGCGCGACGACCTCGTCCGCCGCGGACGGGTCGTCCGTTGGAGATTGTTCTTGGCCTCCTCCTCGGGGCACTCGAGGTCGAGGCGCAAGAACGCGCTCCGGCGAGGGGTAGTACTCGTCGCTGGAGGCAACTCCGAGTTGTTCTTCCGAACGGGCGACCTGAACCCACAGATGGAGCATCGAGGCACGCCACGCGCGTCAGCGGATCCGGGGGGGGGGCGATCCTCGTCGAGTCTCCGACCTCGGCGTTTCAGCCCACCTCGACGAACT
>NZ_CAXTHO010000172.1:0-4807 GCF_964244015.1 uncultured Amnibacterium sp.
CGCCGCCGTGTGCGTGCTCTCCCCCGAGCGCGTCGCCAGCCGAGCCGTGAGCCTCGCCGACACGAACAAGGAGTTCCTGCACGCCGCGTGGAGCGCCGCCACCGCGGGCGCGCAGGCGCCGATCGACCTCGAGTCCGGCGACTTCCTCACGGTCAACCGCCTCCGCGAGTCCGTGCCGGACGGCACCTGGTGGACCATCAGCAGCTTCGAGTCGCAGCCAGACGGCGCCGAGTCCGTCGCCGAGCTCGACCCGGCGAAGGCCGCCGCGCTGCTCGCCGACTCCGCGGAGTACCTCCGGATTAAGGGCGGCGCGACCCCGGTCACGCCGGGCAAGCCCGCCGAGCTGCTCGACCACCTCACCTCCCGCCTCCGGCACGGCTGGACGGCGGTCGTCACCTCGGCCGGCAAGGGGCTCGTCGAGCGGGCGCGCGACGTGCTCGCCGAACGCGGTGCGGCGGCGCGCATCGTGGAGGAGCTGCCGGAGGAGCTCGAGTCCGGCGTGGCCTACGTGCTGATCGGCGACCTCGAGGCCGGGTTCGAGCAGCCCGAGATCTCCCTCGCCGTCGTGAGCGAGCGCGAGTTCTACGGCCGCACCGCAACCATGGACAACCGCGGGCCGAAGAAGCTCGCCTCCCGCCGCAAGAACGTCGTCGACCCCCTCCAGCTGAAGGCCGGCGACCACGTCGTGCACCAGACGCACGGGATCGGTCGGTTCGTCGAGCTGGTGCGGCGCGAGATCGCGCCCGTGCAGCGCACCGGCCCGCGGCGGATCGGCGATAAGGCGCCCGAGAAGGTCGTCCGCGAGTTCCTGCTGCTCGAGTACGCGCCGTCGAAGCGCGGCTACCCGGGCGACAAGCTCTACGTGCCGACCGACCAGCTCGACCTCCTGACCCGGTACGTCGGCGGCGAGGCGCCGCAGCTGTCGAAGATGGGCGGCTCCGACTGGTCGGCCGCGAAGGGCCGCGCTCGCAAGGCCGTGCGTGACATCGCGGTCGAGCTCGTGAAGCTCTACTCGGCGCGGATGGCGTCCCGCGGGCACGCGTTCGGCCCCGACAGCCCGTGGCAGCGCGAGCTGGAGGAGGCGTTCCCGTTCGCGGAGACGCCCGACCAGCTCGAGACGATCGACCAGGTTAAGGCCGACATGGAGAAGCCGATCCCGATGGATCGCCTGATCTCGGGCGACGTCGGCTTCGGCAAGACCGAGATCGCGGTCCGCGCGGCCTTCAAGGCGATCCAGGACGGCAAGCAGGTCGCGATGCTCGTGCCGACGACCCTCCTGGTCCGCCAGCACCTCGAGACCTTCAACGAGCGCTTCGCCGGCTTCCCGGTGAACGTGCGCCCGCTCTCCCGCTTCCAGAGCGACAGGGAGGCGAAGGAGACGGTGAAGGGCCTCGCCGACGGCACGGTCGACATGGTGATCGGCACGCACCGGATCCTGACGGGCCAGATCGCGTTCAAGGACGTGGGGCTGGTGATCATCGACGAGGAGCAGCGCTTCGGCGTCGAGCACAAGGACCAGCTGAAGAAGCTGAAGACGAACGTCGACGTGCTCGCGATGAGCGCAACGCCGATCCCGCGCACGCTCGAGATGGCGGTCACCGGCATCCGCGAGATGTCGACGCTCGCGACGCCGCCGGAGGACCGGCACCCGATCCTCACGTACGTCGGCGCGCGCTCCGCGGGCCAGATCACCGCGGCGATCCGGCGGGAGCTGCTGCGCGAGGGGCAGATCTTCTACGTGCACAACCGCGTCTCGTCGATCCAGCGGATCGCCTCCGAGATCGCGGAGCTCGTCCCGGAGGCGCGGGTCGGCGTCGCGCACGGGCAGATGGGCGAGCACCAGCTGGAGCAGGTGATGGTCGACTTCTGGGAGCGGAAGTACGACGTGCTCGTCTCGACCACCATCATCGAGACCGGCCTCGACATCGCGAACGCGAACACCCTGATCGTCGACCGGGCCGACAAGTACGGCCTGTCGCAGCTGCACCAGCTGCGCGGGCGCGTCGGCCGTGGCCGGGAGCGCGCCTACGCCTACTTCCTCTACGACTCCGAGAAGCCGCTGTCCGAGCTGGCGGTCGACCGCCTCGAGACGATCGCGGCGAACAACGACCTCGGCTCCGGCATGCAGGTCGCGCTGAAGGACCTCGAGATCCGCGGGGCCGGCAACCTGCTCGGGGGCGAGCAGTCCGGGCACATCGCGGGCGTCGGCTTCGACCTGTACCTGCGGATGATCGGGGAGGCGGTCAGCGACTTCCGCGGCGAGGTCGCGGACGGCCAGACCGAGCTGCGGCTCGAGATCCCGGTCGACGCCCGCATCCCCGAGCACTACATCGACAGCGAGCGGCTGCGGCTGGAGGCGTACCAGAAGCTGTCCGCCGCGGCCGGCCCCGCCTCCGCCGAGGGTCGCATCGACCTCGTGCTGGAGGAGCTCGTCGACCGCTACGGCACGGCGCCGGAGGAGGTGGAGGCCCTGGTCC
This sequence comes from uncultured Amnibacterium sp., assembly GCF_964244015.1. NCBI lineage: Bacteria > Bacillati > Actinomycetota > Actinomycetes > Micrococcales > Microbacteriaceae > Amnibacterium > uncultured Amnibacterium sp. Next base: position 2,478 of record NZ_CAXTHO010000172.1, read on the forward strand.
GCATCTCGAAGCTGCGCCGCATCGCGCAGCACGCGGGCCTCTCCGACGTGGTCGCGCTGCCGAAGTTCCTCCGCATCGCGCCGGCGGACCTGCCGGACTCGATGCAGGTGCGCCTGCAGCGCATGTACCCGGGTGCCCGCATCCAGGGCGGCGCGGTGAACGTGCCGTGGCCGCAGACGGTGGGCGACCCGATCGCGGACACGGCGCTGGTCGAGTGGGTCGAGCAGCTGCTCAGCGCGATCTGGGGCAAGGTCCAGCAGCCCGCCGCCTGACTCTCCGTTTTGTAGGAAGGACCTACCTACAAAACGGCGAGTCACTGGCGATGCGGGACGAGTTGGGACGCCGGGGGCGGAGATCGACATCTCCCGCTTCGGCAGCGGCGTGCACGTCCAGCGCGCTCATCGACGCCGGCCGGCGGCGAAGCCGCGCGCGCGTCGGCGTCACCGTGGGGCTCATCTGCTGACGCTCCGCGCGAGCCCTGCCGAGTCGCCTCCTCCATCTCCGCACCGAGAGGATGGAGCAGTGCAGCGGCCTGACGACGAACGGATCGGGTTCGGCGCGGCGGTCGGGCTCGGCGCGCTGGTCTTCGCGACGTTCGTGGCGATCACGACAGAGATCGTCCCCGTCGGCTTGCTGCCCCAGCTCAGCCGGGCGTTCTCGGTCTCGGAGGCGGTCACCGGTCTCCTCGTCACGGTCTACGCGGCGCTCGTCGCGGTGCTCGCGATCCCGCTCACGCGGCTGACCGGGCGGCTGCCGCGGAAGCCCCTCCTGCTCGCCACGATCGGGCTCTACAGCGTCGGGAACCTGGTGATCGCGCTCGCGCCGACGTTCGCGGTGCTCTGCGCGGGCCGCGTGATCGGCGGGGTCGCGCACGCCCTGTTCTTCTCGCTGTGGTCCGCCTACGCCTCCGCGCTCGTGCCGCCGCGGGCGCAGGGACGGGCGCTCGCCGTCGTGGCGTCGGGCGTCTCCATCGGATACGTGCTCGGTGCGCCGCTCGCCACCTCGATCGGTGCGGCACTCGGCTGGCGGGCCGCATTCGGGGCGCTCGCGATCGGCGGAGTGCTCGCCGCCCTGGTGACCGCAGCGGCGCTGCCGCCGTCGACCGGAGGGGAGGGGCAGGGGCGCGCGCGGCGGGCTCCGCGCAGCGGCCTCGCCGGCGCCGCGGCGGTGAACGCGATCGTGTTCTTCGGCCACTACGCGTTGTACACCTACGTCTCCACGGTGCTGATCGGCGCCGGGGTGGCCGAGTCCGCGATCGGCGCCGCGCTGCTCCTGTTCGGCGCGGCCGGGGTGGTCGGGCTCTGGCTCGCCAGCCTGGTCATCGACCGCCGGCCGCGCGCCGGGTTCCTCGGCGCGCTCGTGCTCTCCGCGGTCTGCGTCGCCGCGCTCCTGCTGCTGCGGACCTCGGGTCCGGGCACCGTCGCCGCGGTCGGTGCGTGGATCGTCGGCTTCGGCGCGATCCCCGTGTTCTGCGCGGCGGCCTGCCTCCGCGCCCGTGCGCTGTCTCCGGACCTCTCCGCCGCCGTGAACAACTCGGCGTCGAACGTCGGGATCGGCCTCGGCGCCGCCGTGGGCGGTGCGGTGATCGGGACGGCCGGCGTGCCGGCGGTGATCGTGCTCGCCGCGGCTGCGTTCGCGCTCGCCGCCGTGCTCGTGGTGCTGCTGCGCGGCGGGTTCCCCAGGCGGGTGCAGCCCATCGCCTGACCCTCCGACGTGTGCCGCCCGAGGGGCTGTCCGGCGCTAGCGTCGCGGCATGGCTCGACTCCGCGCGCACACCATCGCCGTCTCGCTCGACGGGTTCGGGACGGGGGAGGGGCAGAGCCTCGAAGCCCCGTTCGGGCATGCCGGCGGCCGCCTGATGCAGTGGTTCGTCCCGACCCGCACCTTCGTGTCCATGGTCGGCGGCGACGGGGCGGGTACGACCGGCATCGATGACGCGTTCGCGGCAGCGAGCTGGTCGGGCATCGGCGCCGAGATCATGGGCCGCAACAAGTTCGGCGGCCCGTGGGAGGACGAGTCCTGGCAGGGCTGGTGGGGCGACGAGCCGCCGTTCCACACCCCGGTGATCGTGCTGACGCACCGCCCGCGCCCCGACCTCGTGCTGGGCGACACCACGTTCCTGTTCCGCGACACGTCGCCGCAGGAGGCGCTCGCCGAGGCGACGGAGCTCGCGGGCGGCCTCGACGTGCGCCTCGGCGGCGGACCGACGACCGTGCGCGAGTTCCTCGACGCCGACCTCGTCGACCACCTCCATCTGGTCGTCGTCCCGATCGTGCTCGGCCGCGGAGAGCGGATCTGGGACGGTCAGGAGGGTCTGGAGGAGCGCTTCG